>JAGHSY010000039.1 GCA_018065615.1 Candidatus Colenecus caballi
GAAGAAAACATTTTTCATTACAAGCCTGACACTGATTATGATGGCTTCTTGTTCAGACAACATGGCCTTGCAGGAGATGTCAAAGTCCGACACCTTCAGCAGCTATATTGAATTTTCTGATGCCTTTGTAAACTCACAGACACGTACATCACTTGGCGTAGGCAAGACCTTCTCAATTGATGACAAGATTGGCGTATTCGGTTTCCAGAAGGAAGACACCGCCAAGACCGAGACTCTTCTTTTCAACAACCAGATGGTCAAGTGCATTGACAGCATCAACGCAACATGGACCTACAGCCCCAAAAAGTTCTGGGACAAGAATTCGACCTATGAATTCTACGCTTATTTCCCCTACTCGGCTGACTTCCAGTTCAACACAGCTACCAAGTACTTCTCACTGGCTGACTTCACAGTTCAGAAGAACGTTGCCGACCAGATTGACCTGATGGTTTCAGAGCGCAACTACGCCAACGCCTTCAACACTGTAGAACTGACATTCCACCACATTCTGAGCAATGTCAACATTTATGCCAGCCTTTCTCCAAAAATGGACATGGAAGGCATAACCAGCATTGACATTCTGAATTTTGACATCAAGGGTCTGAAGAGCACCGGTTCATACAAACAGACCGGATGGGAGGAAAACCACTATGCAACCGCATCATGGACGAACCTGTCAGGTGAATACAAATTCCCCGGCATAGGCTACGGCACAAGCACCATGCGCCTGACCACCAAGATGGAAAGCATTGCAACAGACCTTCTGCTCATGCCCCAGACCCTGTTCTACATTGACAACCAGACTGAAGACCCTGTCATGGACGTACGCTTCAAGGTCAGTTATGCTGACAGCACAAGCGCAATCATAACCAAGTCTATCCGCCTGTCTTCAATAAGCGGTGTCAACAAGAGAACAATGGCTACCACTCCTATCTACGAATGGCTGCCCAACAACAAGTACAACTACCTGCTGACCGTCAACCCCACATCAACAACCCGCATCTGGACTGCTGACCACGATGGTTCAAACGGTGGCGGTGATAAGGAGCCCAGCGGCGCAATCTATGATCCCGACCAGCCCAACCAGATCATAATCTGGACTGACACTGACGGTGACGGCAAGATTGATGACGGTGAGACCGAAATCGTTCCTCTGGTATGGGAAGACATTGACGGTGACGGTCTGCTTGAAGCAGGTGTTGACGAAGACGGTGACGGTCACATTGACAACGTTGATGGTGACAACACTACCACCACAACCGGCAGCGACCTGCACAATGACCCGACCGATGCCAACAACACAACCGGTCAGGATGGTATCCTTGTCTATGTTGATACTGACGGTGACAACATTCCTGATGACTGGCGCCAGCTTGAAAAGGATCCCGAGACCGGTGAAATCGGTCCTGAAAAGGAACTTGAAGAAGCTACAATCGAATTCACCGCTCTGGTCAGCGACTGGGAGGAGGAATACGATGTAAACTACGAATTTACAAACAACCGCGAGCTCAACGACTGGACTCCGCTTGTTCCCTGATAAACACACAAAAAAGCCGGTGGGGGTTGGTTCTCCCTCCGGTTACAAAGATAAGGAAATGGAAATGGACAAGATTATTAAGACACTGATGGCCGCGGCCGTGCTGGCACTGATGTCAGCATGCGTCAGACATGAGACCGAGGACCCTGATCTGGGCCCTACTGACAACATTTCCATGTTCCCTCAAATGGAAGACGTGTCGCGTTCCGTCATCAATTCCACCAAGGAACTTGAGAGCCATCAGATTGGTGTATTCGGATATAAGAGCGCATCAGGCGGGCATCAGCTTATATTTGACAACAAGACCCTTTACTATGATGCCGTATGGAAATATTCCGGCACCAGATATTGGGATAAAAGGGCAGGCTACTGGTTTGCCGCCTACGTCCCGTTCATGGGAACTTCCGGTTCAGGCACATACGTAAGCGAATCACAGACGGGCGGAGCCACATCGGACCACACGCTGACAATACACAACATTCCCAAATGGCAGACGGCAGACCAGGACGCCAAGGACATTATGACAGCACTGAGCAGCAACAGCGCAGCCTGGTATCTGGAGAACAATGCCGGTGTGGTTGACCTCAAGTTCAGACATATCCTGTCACAGCTGGTAATAAAGGCATACTCAGTAAGTGAAGGCTCAGAATTCAAGGTGACAGGCATAAGCATTGGCGCCAACCAGAACGGCAGGCGCGTCCCCGACACAGGATCATACGACTACCAGTTGAACTACACAAGCGGCAGTGCCAGTTATAGTGTGCAGGCCAATTCCTATGGTGTGGAAATCCTGACAGACGGGGCCAAAGTACCTTATCTTAATGATACGGATAAAAAGGCCGCACAGTCACTCATTGTTTCACACAAGCTGGTAGCACCGTTCATATCCGATGCAACCGGCACAGAGAAAATACCAATCACCGTATCATACACCCAGGACGGCTATGAGCAGAATCCCGTAACCATAAGTCTTGGCATATCACAGATGGAGCAGAGCAAGACCTACCTTCTGTATATCGAATTCAAGGACAGCGGCAACAAGATATCGGCATTGGACATACAGACAATTGCATGGACCGATGTAATTGTTGACGACAGTAATTTCCACAACTGGTAAGAAATGAAGATGAGACTGAAATATTCAATAATTGCTCTGGCTGCCGCCATGACACTGGCCTGCTGTACAGAAGAAAACGGCGGGTCTGATCTTGTCCGTCTGGCTCCGTCAGGCATTTCAGGCAGCAGCATTGTCGTGACCAGAGCCGCTGAGTACACGAACTTCAATCCTACAGACGGATTCACCATGGGGGTTTTCTGGAAAAGCAGTTCAGCAGAATCAACACCCTGCAGAGCGCAGGGACAGTTCACCTTTAAAGACAGCATCTGGAGTTCAGACGTCAGGCTGAAGAAGACCGAATACGATATCTTTGTCTATTCGCCAAAGAATGACAGCGCCACGTTCTATCCGGACTCAAACAAACTGGTACTGCCGGCAATGACAGTCAGTGCCCACGATGTTCTTGTTGCGGACGGACTGAACGGCAAGGGGAAGGGCGTTTCTGTAGGCAATTACAGCTACACCCTTTCAGCAGACAAAAAAGATTTTGACGCAGACCAGATTCCGACAGACTCCATTGACCTTAAGATGTCACATCTGTTTTCAAAACTCACGGTCAAGATTGCAGTCTGCGCCGAATATGACTCCCTGCGCACAATCCATATAAATAAGGTGGAACTTGGTTCAGACAAGAGCGCCAAGGCAACTGTCACGTTCACAGACCACGGAGCCGTCGTTGGGTGGTCTGACTGGAAGACCCTTTCAAAAATGGACTGGGCCGTAGCCCCATCGGACTCAGGACTTTACCTGAACACTGACTATCAGACCTACGGAAGCGCCTACATGCTGCCCGAGGTTCTGTCAGGCAAGCAGAACCTGTCACTGCGCGTCACCTATGACGTCTATGACAAGGCCGAAAAGAAAATACGTTCTTCAAACGAAACTGAGAACCGGCTGACAATTGAAGACGTAACACTTGAAAGCGGTAAGAACTACATAAAGAAGATTCTCATTGAACCTTCTTATCTGGGCCGCCTGTCCGACAATGACGAACCGACACTGAAATTCTAAGAAAAAATGTTCACAACCCGATACATAATAAGCAAAGCAGCCCACACACTCCGTCACGCGGGGCTTGCACTTGCCGTCCTTATGTCTTTGCCTGCACAGGCCATTGACATTAAGGGAAATGTTTATGGTGGCGGAAAGGAAGGCCAGGTGGGCACCCCGCAGGACAGCGCCCATGCGGTTGTGGACATTCTAAGCACAACGGTCAATGACGTGTTCGGCGGCGGACTGGACGGAGCAGTCTATGGCACAACCACAGTGAACCTGAATGACGGTACAGCAAAAAGCGTGTTTGGAGGCGGTTCCAATGCGCTTGTTGACGGTATCTGTACAGTCAATTTCAACAGCGGATTCGTTCTGGACAACATATACGGCGGCGGACGTCTGGGACGCACTGTAAGGACCAGTGTCAACATGACCGGCGGATATGTAGGCTACACTGATTCCGGCACAAAAAAGCTTGGCAACCAGAACGGCAACATTTACGGCGGCGGTTACGGTGAAAGCGCTGTGGCACTGAACACTTCTGTCAAAGTTGACGGCGGTACGGTAGGCAACAGCCTGTACGGCGGCGGTGAAATTGCCGCTGTAGGTGAAGCCAAAATCATTGCCAACGGACGCCAACGCTCCTTGAGCACAAATTCCGATGACATTGCCGCACGTAAGGCAGGCAGCACAAGCGTCATTCTGAATGCAGGACTTGTTGAAGGCTATGTGTTCGGAGGCGGTCGCGGATTCAGCTTTGATGAGGACAGCATAATGCAGCTTGGTCAGACGCTCCATGCAGACGGTTTCGTATTCGGAAAGACAAGCGTAGGAATATACGGCGGAACAGTTGGAACAGCCGCAACGCTGAAAAGCGGTGAAGGCGGCAGCGTGTTCGGCGGCGGCAACATGGGTTATGTGTTCTCACTGGACGGAACAAAGGCCGATGACGGGTTCTACTATGACAGTCAGGACAGGATGACAGAAGACTGCAAGGTCATTATTGAAAGCAGGGACGGAAGCAAAGTCAGCATTCTCAATGCGGTATATGCCGGCGGAAATGTGGCCCAGGGTTCAGACCTTGTCTATGCCAACACATATACCGTCTTTGGAAATGTGACCGCGACCATAAAGGACGCCACGGCAAGTGAGAACATCACCATCGGACGTGACAGCGTGGGCGGTCTTTACGGTGACGGCAACCTGACTCTGGTTGACGGCTACCGCGAACTGAATGTGACCAACTACGGCAACACCGTTTCATCGGGCCGCATTCTGAACACCATTCAGAGAGCTGAATACTGCGGTCTGAACAACAGCCGGCTCATACTCAAGGGCGCACGTGACCGCGTGACTGACGCCGCAGACTTCACGGACTACACATTCAACCGCGTAGGTGAACTTTCACTTAACAACGGCAGCTACGCCGGCATTTACAACGTGGTCAACCTGCTGGGCGGAATAACATCGGACGTTGATTTTTATGACGGCATTCGTACCGCCGGGTCCGATGCGGCCGACGGCTCCACATACCAGGCATGGAAGGAAGAACGCGCAACTGCTGACAACCGCAATGATGCCACAAGCACCAACGGGATAGGCATGGCCAGCGGTGTCTGGCTTGAGATTCTCAAAGCCAAAAACGGTGAAGACAAGACCTGGGGCCCTGTTACCGGTGTCATCCAGCTTGATCTCATTGACGTTGCCACAGGTGACGGCGGCGGTTTTGTCTATGCAAAGAACATTCACGGAACACGCACGTCAAACCAGCCGGCAGAACTGCTTGCCAAGGCCAATGACGGTCTTGTCAGCAACCGTCTGTTCACGTATGACACAGATGACAACGATTATGAGACATCGGGCAACTTTGTCAACGTAATGAATACCCGGTTCATTGTCGATGACTGCTATCCTGACAAGACATCACACACATCACCCGCACACATGTGGTACGTGAAGGGCGCAAAATACGAATACAACCAGCTGATTTCCGCATACACCGGCGCTTCGCAGGCTTTCTCGGACCAGCTGAGCGTTCCATTCGCAAACATGGGCGGACAGATGGAACTTGTATCAGTTGAAAGCACGCTTGCCGATGAGGATGGCACCAACCTTATGGACCATGCCCACGGATTCCTGCTGACCCTTGACTGGAACAACCCGACAGCATGGAAGAAAAATGAAAGTCCCGCACCGTCATTCCTGTTCACAGGTTCGACAAGCGTGTTCGGACAGATTGACTACACTGTGGGCGACCTTATTGATGAACGTACCAGAACCGCTTACAACAATCTGGTAACACAGGCCGGTTCAAGCATGCCCGGCGGTCAGGCAGAATTTGAACGTTCATACGTTGCAAAGGAAGACACATACGCCAAGGTTGCAGAAGACACATACAAGTGGATTACGGTTGGAAGTGTCCTTTCCCAGACCGAATACAACCTCAATGACGCTGCCACAAAGGCTCTGTTCGAACCTGGAATGCGATGCATAGGCTCCCTGTTCATTGACGAGAACACACAGTACCTTTACAATGAAGTGATTCCGGAATCGGCCGTCAACAGCCTCTCTGAAGATGATCAGGATTATTTCAGCAAATCATACGTATGCACCGCAGCCGGCAAGTATGAAGGTCATCTGTATGAAAAGAACAAGAGCTACAACGCACTTGACTGGAACATCCTTTCAGACACCGAACGCAGCTACTTCACATTCAACAAGGATGCCCATGACCTGCTCACTAAAGACAACGCATCAGTCTATACGACTGCCGCTACAACGGCTCTGACACCTTCACCCGTGGAGACAGCAACCGTTTACGTTGCCCGCGGAACAGACATAACCAAACTTGAGACTGACCGTATTGTCACAGTCACATACAAGTACACCAAGGCAGGTGAACCCGATGAGACACATGTCATAAACATCCGCGTACATTTTGAGAGCGGTGCTCCTGTTGTCGGTGACCTGGTCGATCCCAGAATTGTTCTGCCCGGCACTCCGGTAGGCATTGCTCCTCCATACATCATTCCTGGCGCTTACGAAATTCTTGGCGGCGGCTGGGAGATCTACACCAATGAGGCCGATGCCCTGCACCACTCCAACGGTACGGACTATTCACGCACCCCGCTGTACTGGTATCAGGACGGCTCCTGGATTGCATACTATGTGAAGAGCTACGTAGGCCGTACCTATTCGGCACCAGTAGAACTCAAGGTGGCCAACTACCACCGCATGGAGAAGGTATTCACAGATCCCAACCATCTGTATGTTGACAAGATCTATGACGAAAAGCGCAACAAGCTCATGAAGCGTCCGTCAAAGATTTATATTGACGACCGCGACTGCAAGGATGCTGCCATGAATGAACTTGACTATTTCCACCAGTTCTTTGACAGTCTGATGGTTGCAGGCAACGAAGGCGTAGGACTCAATGCCGATGTAAGGGACGGCAACTACATGGAATTCATTCTGCAGAGTGACGTCACTCCCGCCAAATATGCCGACTGGACACCTGTTGGAAAGGAAGGCAACTGCTTTGAAAGTGATTTCCACGGTGACGGATATACCGTTTACGGCCTGAACAATTCACTGTTCGGCAAGCTTTGCGGCAATGTCTGGAACCTGGGCGTGACCGGCACGTTCACCGGCAGCGGTGTGGCACAGGACGGCGGCAGCGCAACCAACTGCTGGGTCTATACTACCGGAACCACCGCAGCGAATGCCCGGGCTATAGGTACGGCCACTGTGGTAAACAGCTACTATTACGATGGCCAGTACAATGACGCAAAGGCTATTGCTATGCCTGCCCGCAAGTTCATTGACGGCACCGTTGCTTACAGCCTGAACAGTTTTGCAGGTCAGGATTATGACGCTGACGGATATGTTGAAAAGCGCTACGCTGACGGAGACTTCATCTATGCCGGCGGCACCACCCCGCGCACGGACGATTTCCGTTATGACACAGTAAGCTGCTCATACCTGCCTGTCGCTGACGACTACCTGTTCTTCGGCCAGAAACTGACATATGACCTGATTGACGGATATGCCCACCATGCACAGCCCGAACACCTTATTAAAACAGGCTACGTTGACAATGTCACACGCAATGACGTGGAATACCGCCGCACATTCCTTATTGATGGGACAGCCAACGGCAACCGCGTGTTCCGTGCTCCGGCATACGACCTGACAACGGGCAGCACCCTGAGCCGCGGCGTTCACTACAACCGTGACGCGGCCTTCTCGGCCTTCTATGAATGGAACGGTGTGAACTATGACATTGACTCACGTCTTACAGCCATTGACTTTACCGGTCACAACGACAATGCCGGCTGGCTTGACTTTGACGGTTTGAACAGCTTCACGCAGAACGGAATCACAAAGAACCTGCTGGTCTATGCCGGAACGTCTGAAAAGGCCGTTCTCAGCGCAGCCCTGCCCGAACCCGCATTTGCCACAGGCACATACAACACCGTTGCTGTGGCATCGGACTCCAATATCAAGGGCCATCTTGTAACGCTGTCCGGCGGCAGCTACACAGCCACAAGCCACAAGCTGGTCGACAAGCAGAACTTCCAGTGTCCAATTGCCTTCACATACGCTGACGGCAGCTGGATGTGGTACCAGCGCACACCTGAACGCTACGCCATGGGTACTGACAAGGAAGGATTCGAATCCATTGTACTGCCCTTCACCGCAGACCTTGTAACCACTCAGGACAAGGGTGAGATAACCCATTTCTACGGTGACGATTTCTACGGACACGAATACTGGCTGCGCTCATTCAAGGGCATTGACACGGAAAATGAACAGGCCGTATTTGAGCGTCCGGCCCAGGGCACGGAAACCAACAGCGTGGACAACACATTCCTGTATGACTACTATTACTCTCAGAGTAACGATGCCAACAATGACAAGTACTTTGACTTCTACAGTGACAGCCGCGACTATACAGGCTACACATATCTGACGGAGAACGTGCCTTACGCAATTGCATTCCCGGGCAGCAAGTACTACGAGTTCGACATGTCGGGCAAGTTCGCCGCCAAGTACACAAAGAACCAGCCCGAGGTTCTTGACGCACAGGTTGTGACATTCGTCTCAAAGGACAACCAGACAATTGGTGTGACCGCTCCATATCAGATGGTAACCACAGCTACCGGCTACACATATTACGGCTCATTTGCCGATACTATCCTTGCGAACGTTGCAGGCACCACGTACCAGATTGACGGATCCGGTCACGGATTCATGACCGAATCCGATGAAACACTGCTGGCAGTTCCGTTCCGTGCCTTCCTTGCATCGGCATCACAGACTGCCCAGACCAGAGGCTACCTGCCGTTCAGCGCTGATGCACCCTACAGCGATGCCTACGATGATGATGAGCCCCAGAAAGAATATAATGGTCTTATTCACATCTGGAGCACCCGCGGCGTGCTGCACATTGAATCAATGACTGATAAAGATACCTTTGTAACTGTATATTCCGCCAGCGGACAACTGATTGACAATTTCAATCTTGCTCCAGGCCAGCACAAGCGTGTGCCGGTCAACACTGAAGGAATCTACATTGTTAACCATCACAAGATTGTCTTATGAGAAATTTCAGAATATACCTTTGTCTGCTCCTGCTGGCTCTGACCGGCAGTTTGACGGCATCAGCCCAACGCACATACATCCGTCTCAGATGCACGGCGGCCAATGACGCATGTCTTATAATAAAATCCGATGCCACCATAGGCATACTGGCCAGCGGATCACTTTCAGCAGACTGCAACACCCACTGCAACTGGGCCGATGTGCCGTCAGGTAACGGACATCTGATATACCAGATCATCAACGGCAAGGAAATTTATCTGAAGGGCACGCCCCAGGGAATGACACTTACGGCTGAATCAAGTGAGGCTACTGTGTTCTATTACAATTCCACTTACAACCCGGTATTCTTTTACAGCAACAACCAGCGGTATTTCCCAAAGTACACCGACCACCTGTATGTGACAAACAATAATGATGAATGGGTCAATCCAATCACAATCGTACCTATTGAAAATGAAGGTGTCAGAATCGACAAAGACAATTTTGAAGGTGTCACCATTGAAAATTTCCCGCTCACACAGACCCAGGAGAAACAGTATGTGATTCTGAAGAATGACGGCTCGGACTATATTGCGCATAACGGAACAAACGTTTCGGTAATGACATCATTCAGCCCGGAAGTCTGCATCTGGACATCGACAGCCAACCTGACGAATGGAGCGACAATAGGCAGCACTGAGCGTCAGGCCCTGTCATTCAAGGTTTCAGGTACCACCTACACGCTATCAGGCCAGGGAGGCAGCATAAACACATCGGACTATAAAATCTGGGCTGTTACCGAGACCAGGAAGAATGCCGGAAGTGACAGGATTACCCTGACTGTCAGTCTGCCATCGGGCAACAGCAACATGTATGCCGGTGAATCCAAGGAACTCAGCGTCAACGCAAGCGGATCCGTAACACCTGCTGCAACCGACTATGAGTTTGCCAATGCGCACCATTACTATACGGACGGAGGCACATATCTTGGAAACAGCCAGACCATAACATATGACAGCCCGCTCATTGGGGCAAGCTGGAGCAAGAGCGGTGATACCGGCAGCAACACGTCGCTGAGCGGGACATCAAAGACCGGAGCAACGCTGAACTACAATACCGACTGCAGTGAACAGAGGAATATCAACGTCCGCATAACTGCAAGTTCTCCAGTATTTGCCAATGATATATACGCCGAATACAGGATTACTCTCATGAGCCTTGCATCAATAGGTTCGGGCAATTATGTATTCTATGCATCGGACCGTTATCTGAAAAATGACAACGGAACGATTGTCTCTGCCACCACGTTTGATCCGGCCACATGCATCTGGACTGCAAGCGGTTCAAACGGCAGTCTGACATTCAGCAATTCAGGAAAATATCTCATTTCAGACAACGGTGACATATCACTTGGCAATACGGCCGACACATGGACATTAAGGAGCGCCCAAGGCGGCATACCGACTATGGACGGCTATTACCTGCGCCTTGCCGGCACTACCTGGGCTCTTTCTTCCGATGCAGGTTCCTCATGTGCATATATTGTTACGACAACCACAAATAACACCCCCCAGATGACAGAGCCTGTAATCAGCGGCAACACAGACATAGGGGGAACAGGAACTTTCAATTACACGCATTCAAACGCTTCGTACATACCGCCATATACCGATTATGAATTTGGCGGCACACACCACTACTTCTGTACCCAGACAGGACTGGCAGACAGTCAGAGTGCACCGCAGTCCGTTCCATTCACATACACATGGTCTCTGTCTGCCAACGCATCGGGACACATGTCCGTAAACGGCAGCGGAACAGTCAGCTACACTACGGCATTTGAAGAAAACACCCAGGTTACACTGACACTGACAGCCACATCGGTCCCAAAGACATTCACCGCCACAAAGACCATACGGATACAGACATCACTGGGTGACATGTACTGCTACATTCGCAACGAATCACATCAGTACGGACAAAACAATCCGAATGCGGGAGACTATTATCTTACAACATCAAACAACACCTACAACAACAGTTACAATTATATCTGTCAGAAGACCGATCCCGGTGACAACGAAATTTGGCTGCTTAGAAAATATGACGACAGTTATTTCCAGATAATACATGCAACTGACCAGCGGTATGTGATAACCAAAGCCAATGTTAATGATTATTTCCAGGCCTTCTATCTGTCCGAATCGGCACTGCAGGAAAACAATGACATTAACAACAGCCTTTTCATAATAGGCAAATGCGACAATGGTAACTGGTACATACAGCCAAAGAGCGCTGAGAACCAGAACCTGAGCTGGAACGCACGCAGCTGGGGTACGGAAGACATGTCTATGTATGCCTACCAGGGTACTGATGATGCCGGTTCGCGCTGGATTCTGGAACAGCAGGAATACACTCCTGTCAAGGAAGGTGTCTGGCACATTCAGAATGCGGTGGACAACGGCAGTTACATTGTTACCGACAACACAAGGGCTTATCTGGCCGACGGCAGTGCAGACAACATGCCAAGCACTTCATACTGGACTCTTAAGCGCAACGGCAATGTGTACTATCAGCTTGTCAGCCAGGACGGAAGGTATCTGACCGTAGGCAACATGACCGCCAACTCGACAACAGACGGCAGCAATTCCACCGTCCTTACAAGTACACCTGGCAATATTGACCAGACTCTGTTCCGAATCGGATCTACAGGAGACGGCAATTACTGCATTGTCCCCAAACTGGCAGGCCGCAACATGTCTCTGACTTCATATAGCGACAAGACCAGGACCATTGGCTGGCGATACTGGGGCGGCGACTACGGACGTGCAAAATGGAAATTCATTGAGCCCAAAGGTGCCGGTGCAGGCAAATACGTCATTGAAAACAATGGTAAATACCTTGCCAACGTAAACGGAACCGTAACTGCCGTCAGCGACTTCAACCCCGCCACATGTATCTGGACGGCAACCGGCAGTGGCGGCAACCTGAGTTTTGCAAACGACGGCAAGTACCTGCAGGACAACAGCGGTACGGTAACACTGTCTTCAACCGCATTTACATGGAATGTCAACAAGTCCGTATCGGGCTCCATCAAATCAGGCAGCAGTTTCCTGCATGTTTCAGGAGACAACTGGGTGGTTGACGGAACGACGGCAGAATCGGCCTTCATCATCACAGCCTCGAATACTGAAAGCATCGGTTCCGAGCCTGCCATTACGACCGGTCCTTCCACAATCAGCGCCACCGGAAGTTTCCAGTACGGATACACACCGGCAACCTACATCAACGCCCACAGCTACACATGGAACGGCACGGAACACTTTGTCAGCCCTGACGGACTGACTTGGTACGGCACCGTAAGGCCGCAGTCCGAAACGTTCACCTACACATGGAGCGTTTCCGGCAATGCACAGGGATACATGACAGTCACAGACGCCGGTCTGCTTAAATATGAGAACGAATTCGAGTCACCGGCAACGGTAACACTGACCTTGACGGCCCAATCGGCTTCAAAGAAATACACTGCCACCAAGCAGATAAGCATAAGTGTGGCAGGATACTGCGCACCTGCCGGCAAATATGTGATTTACAGCGGTGAACATTTCCTGCGCAACAACTACGGCATTCAGGCAACGACCGATTTTTCACCGGGCAGCTGCATCTGGACTGCCACAGCCACAGAACAGAACGGGCGCAACTGCCTGTATTTTGAAAACAACGGTACCCGTCTGAACATAAACGGCAACCAGTACTGGATTGTAAATGATGACAGTGAAGGATACCTGCAGGCTCTTGGCAGTGAAAACGTTTTCCTTGCATACAATCCGCAGAACAACTCCTGGAGCACAGGCAACACCCCGGACGGATGTGCGTATGCAGTCACCGGCCCTACGTACCATGACAATCTGAATACAAATCCGGCAATTGACACGGAAGAAACGGAATTCAGCGAACTGCGCTCATACAAGTTCTTCATTTCGACTCCGGCCCAAATCATTGAAGCCTATGACGAATATGTGCTCAAGGACGGTCCGCACCTTTATGTCAGGAACAATGTGTTCATAGGAATAAACAAGCCCGAAACCGAGCTTTTCCTTTACACTTGGTCTATAGATGACGCGACAGGACATACGACAGTGGACCAGAACGGTAACCTGACATACAACCAGTCATTTGCAAGCAACACCCAGGTTAAAGTCACGCTTACCGCAAAGAGAAGCAAGGACAACTCGACCAGGAGTGCATCAAAGGAAGTGACCATGAAGGTTGCAGAATCAAGTTACATCAACGCCAAGTATGAGGACCTGTACTGCTACATAATCAATCATGGAGAAGATCCGAACAGCACTACCAAATATTATCTGTATCCGTCATCGGACGGCTACCATCTCAGAACACACAATTCCAATGATGGAAATGCCGTATGGATTCTGCGCAAGTTCAACGATGAGTCCTATCAGCTTATCCATGCCGCTACAGGAAAGTATGTGATTGCAAACTCAACATCACAGGGAGCCCAGGCTGTCCATCTGGAAGCAAATGCAAACAATCTGACATACAGTCTCTTTGAATTGGGTGAAATTGTAATGGATCAGTACGGTTACTACATCAGACCCAAATCATCGGTTGTCAATGAGGAATTCGGACTGAGTTTCAATCCCTTCAACGGTAACGGAAATGACATAGGACTGTATCCTGTGAAAGACGGTAACCACAACAAGATTGGCGGTTCCATGTGGTTCATTCAGGAAGCCAAAGTGGCCACGCCCATCATTATGGCCGAAGACGGAAAGATTTCAATAACCACCACCACTGCCGGAGCTGAAATCCATTATACCACAGACGGTTCAACGCCCACCAAGTCATCACCCCTGTACACCGGACCGTTTGAATTCCAGGACGGCAACACAATCAAGGCCATAGGCATTTCCAATGACTATCTTGATTCCGAGATTGCCACCCAGAAGATTCACATGATTTCATCACTGTCTGAGATACCCGATGACGGTGCAGACGGCTATTACGTACTGACAACAGACATTGAAGCACCTGCCGGCTACACGACCAAGACGAACTTTACCGGCGTGTTTGACGGCGGCTACCACACCATTTCAGGACTTGACGCACCTTTGTTCTACAATACCGTTGACGCCATTGTCAAGAATGTCAGACTTGACAACGTCAACATTACCGGAACAGGCAATCTGGGTGCAATAACATGTCTGGCCAAGGGCAGGACGGTAATAATCAACTGCGGCGTACTTGCATCACAGTCATCGGTCATAAAGGGCGGATCAAACGTGGGCAGTATAGCAGGACAGATAGAAAACAAGTCACGTGTAGTCAACTGCTACAGCTTTGCATCGGTCCAGGGTACCACTGCCGGCGGCATTGTAGGCAGCAATTCCGGTACGGCATCGGTCATCGATGACATTCGTACAATGGTAATGAACTGCATATTCTACGGTGACATTGACGGCACTCACATTTCACCGGTTTATGGAGGTACGGCCATCGAGAACCGAAACAACATAAACACCTACACATTCTACCAGGCGTTCGATAATGAGGGCAATATAAAATTCAGCGCTACCGATGTGGACAACTCAATGCCTGTAACTGACAACAGTTATCTTGACCGCTTTGAGTTCTACCGCAACATGCTGAACTCACACCGTGAGCTGGCCGCTTTCTATGCCTTTGATGACCATACCCGTCTGGATCAGATAGGAAAATGGATTCTTGAACCCGCTGTTGCCCCCTATCCCATTGTCTCCACATGGAAGACTCATACAAGAAAGACCCTTGACCGTGTAATCCCCAATACGACAAACGCTATGCAGGGCCGCCAGTTGGGTACAATACCTGTCACATTCATCATTCAGGGACAGAACAAGACCATTACCAGAACGTATGATCTTCCTATAACCGATATGGATACAGCCCGATGGGATTTCACTGCAAACAAGATTGTACTGCCGTTTGCAAATGAAATATACCCCGAAGATCCTACCTGGAGACCACGTGTACCCGACAGCCAGGACGAATACAAGTCCATGATAATTACAGGTTGGGAATGCACATCAATAAGCGGCGGAACCGTCGGATCAAAACAGACTGACTATGACGGTGACGGCACAGGACGTGACTATAACTTTGCTGACCCTGATTGCACGGCAAAGGACATCTTTGACATATCGGGAGCAAATTCACGTGATGCGAACGGTTCCCGTGACGCCAGCTTCAACCCGTTCGTCTATGCCCAGGGCGGCAATTTCGTTGTCCCGACCGATGCTACGGCCATGACATTCACAGCCCACTGGGCCACATGCGTATATCTGTCCGATGCAGGTGAGGACGTTGCCTACAACCCCGAATTCACCGAATCGACACAGATAGGAAGCTATTCATGGGAAAACCGCACTGAAACAATTATCAGTTCAAGTTTCCGTGACGTGTCATACCGCGACGGCTGGACAGTCACAACCACCCCTGCTACCGACGGCTATCCCGACGGTCAGGGTGAACGCTGGGACAACATAAGTGACTTCCTTGAGTTCTACCGCTATGACGGACAGCACAGTTTTTCCATAATACAGGAGGTAAAGGACATGGAACCAGGCACATATATGCTGCGTTTCTACGGATTCTCACGTCATGGAGACTACGCGTACAACAATCAGGCAAAGTCCTATAACAACATGTACGGTACTCACTCATACATCTATGCAAAGCAGAACGGAGTGGAACTGGGCAAGGACACGCTGAAATCAGTCTATGACCATACCGCCCAGGAAGTGAACGCCGTAATGGAAGGCTTTGACGCATTCAATGCAAACGCACAGAACAACTTGGACGGTTACGTGCACTCAATCAGTGCCGCAAAGATAGCATTCAATCATGGTTACTACATGAATGAAATGATATTCGAGGTCACAACCAAGGGCAATGTGGAGATTGGCATATATTCGGACTTGATGCCCCAGAACTCATGGGCCACATTCCGTGACATGAGGCTCTACAAGCTGATTGATGACAAATTCACAGACTCGTTCTATCAGGAAAAGAAGGTTGTGCACAACATAACCGATGCCCTGTCAAAGATGTCTGAGAATGAGATTCCCAACAACCAGGCAATTGTTCTGGTAGGCAACTATCACCTCAACGACCGCATCATAGGCAACTCCTTTGCCCAGGGTACCGGTGCCCTTAGCCTGAACAAGGCCCTGACGTTCATGTCAACCGATGACAACTTTGACCAGGAGCCCGACTACTGCATGTACATGTACACGTCCAATCCTACAGGTATAAGCCGTACGGATACTCCTCCATTGCGCTTTGACTTCCTGACATGCCCGGGCATAGGAATGGCCGCGCGTGTCAGCGGATCATCGGCCGTACCGGGCATAGGAATATGGCATACGCGCGGGTGGTATGAAACGACCGAGACATATCTTGGAATACATTCCGAGGCCGAAATCAACCCGTCATACAAGCAAGACAGGTGGATGTCACCATGGATAATAAACGGCGGCATTTATGACCGCATAATATGCAACTTTGACGGTGAACGCAACCTGAACACCAACAACAACGCATACATACGTCTGGGCGGCAGTGCCCTGATACGCCAGTTCCATCCGGGCAATCATGATGACAAGAATTACACCACTTATCTTGTTCCGGTCAATGTTAGCGGCGGTGAAATAGAGCAGTGCTACATGACCGGACGTGAGGGCAGCACATCGGCCCCCAGGACCAGCGGAAATGTACGGTTCTGGAGCAACGGCGGATACATTCATGAGTTCCTTGGAGCATACATGGCACCAGTGAACGGCAACGTCACAGCCAAAATAGACCACGCCATTTTTGACAACTTCTACGGAGGCGGCATGAATGCCAACCAGCCTGTCAAGGGCAACATTGACGTTGAAATAAACAACAGTCTGGTCAAATACTATGTGGGCGGCCCCAAGGTCGGTGACATGGAACAGAATACCAACGTTACCACCAGCGCAAAGGTACCACGTTCGGCAGTTACTTTGGCGGCGGCTACGGCGGCACATCAACGGCACGACGCACCGTTTACAACGAAACCGTGGGCGTTGAGGTCAGTATTTCCGATGACCTTCCCTACCCTGTAGGCTTTGCATCCTATTCAGGGCGCCGTCTCAAGTACGAGCAGGGGTACGGCATAGCCACAGGCTACGGATTCGAATACTTCTTTGAGGCCGGTGGCCAGGGCAACCTGATCAGCCGTTTCTTCGTTGACTATTCGTCACTGTCACTTGCAACCGTAAGAAACGTTTCAAACACACTTGAAGAATGCAGTATTCTCAATGACTTCTACGGCGGCGGACGACAGGGCTATGTTAACGGCAACGTAACATCAACCTTATCGGACTGCACAGTAAACGGAAGTGCATTTGCCGGCGGTTATACCGGACGTTACAAGGAAACGCCCGTGGCAACAGCCACCAAACCCGAATACTCCACATATCTGTTCCACATGGGCGTGTTCACCCCATTCGGAAAGACAGAGAACGAGACCTACCATTGGGAACAGGTCCCCACCCTGGACAGTTATTCCAACGCCAATACCAAGGCCCTGTTCACCACTACAGACATGTCACTCATGGGCAAGGTCAACGGCACCACATCACTTACCGTTGAAGGAAAGACCATGATAGAAGGCAGTGTGTTCGGAGGCGGAAATCAGGCCGATGTCAACGGCTCCACCAATGTGGTCATAGTCAGTGATGACACTGAAATTGCCGGTACCGTGTTCGGCGGCGGCAACGAGTCAAATGTGACTAAGGACACCGGACAGGCATCGGGCAACACCCGTGTTACCATTACCGGAGGCAGCATTGCCGGTGACGTGTTCGGAGGCGGCAACAAGGGCAACGTTGAAGGAAATCCGCATGTAACTGTCGGGCAGGAATAAACAAAGGGGGGCGTCCCCCTTTGTGCATTTTATCCAATTCATTACATTTGCAGCAAACTGACAAAACAATGAAAAGGATAACTGCTATTCTGGCTACAGCATTGCTGTGCCTGCCATTCCAGGCCAAGGAAAAGGACGAGATAATCAAAACCGGTTGGAACCTTGGACCGCTCCCCGTTGTGGGGTTCGATTCCGATTTGGGTTTCCAGTACGGCCTGTGCTGTGACTTCTTCAATTACGGTGACGGCACGAACTACCCCCAATACAATTTCAAGATCAATGTCGAGGCATCGACCTATACCAAAGGTTCAAGTGTCCTGCGCAGCTACGGTGACTTCAAGACACTGATACCGAACGGCAAGCTGTTCTATGACGTAACCTATTTCAACGCGCCCAAGTTCGGGTTCTACGGTTTCAACGGCCTTGCCGCACCTTATGACAAGGACAAGAAGTTAAACGGTAATGCCGATGCAAAATCAGGCTTCAACTTCATGTCACGCAACCAGTTCCGTGCCATTGTCAGCATTCAGAAACAGATTGCCGGACCGTTGAACTGGGCGGCCGGACTTGCCTTCTACCACACGACATTGGCAGGACTCGGGCTTGAAGAATATGAAGGTCAGACCACTCTGTATGATTTATATAAGTTGCCGGATGTGGGCCTTATCCGTGAAAATGAGAAGGACGGCGGCAATGTGACTCAGCTAAGAGCCGGACTGACCTATGACACGCGTGACCATGACAGCGACCCGTCAAAAGGAATGAACATTGAGGCCACCCTTGTTTACAGTCCTGACATTATTGACGGGAACGGATATGACAATCTTGGATTCACCTTCATGGGCAGCCACTTTGTCCCTGTCATCTCAGACAAACTGACTTTTGCATACCGTCTGCTGGTACAGGCCAAGCTGTGGGGTGAAATACCGTATTACTTCACGAACAATGTCAACACAATGTTCTTCAGGAAAATGTACACTGAAGCCATTGGCGGAAACGCATCGGTACGCGGACTCAACCGCAACGGCGTTCTGGGTGACGGCTTTGCCATGCTGAACATGGAACTGCGCTGGCATGCCGTAGATTTCCAGCTTATCAACCAGAACTGGTCCATCGTTCTCAATCCGTTCTATGATCTGGGCCGTACCATCCAGCCATACCGTTATGAGCAGCAGAAAGCGTCTCCAATTACCGGCATCTGGTCCGGACAGGCCGATGACATGCATTACACAGCCGGACTCGGGGTCAAGATCATCATGAACCACAACATGGTGCTTTCCATTGAAGGAGCCAAGGCTCTGCTGAAGAATGACGGTTCGGGTCTGTGGACCAACGTTGGATTCAACTACCTGTTCTAAAACAGATGAAACCTGTCCGTTTCAGCCTGCTCCTGCTGTTGACGCTGTGCGCCCAGCCTTCCAGAGCTGACCGGGACGGATGGTCCTTCAATCCTCTGCCCATAGCCGGATACGATTCCGATTTCGGTCTGATGTTTGGCGGATATGTTGACCTGAACTGTTTTGGAGGTCTCTATCCGTCGTACAGACACCGTTTCTGTGCTGAAGTGCTGGTCTATTCCAGACACGCCAGTGCATATACGCTTGAATATGATTCGCAGTACCTTATTCCCGGAATCAGGACTCAGGCCAAGGTGTATTTCGATGACAACCCCCTTTACCAGTTCTACGGTTTCAACGGCTCAGTACTTGACTATGACAGGAATCTGAACCTGAACCGCGACAGGGGCATTGCATACTACAGTTACGACCGTCAATACCTGAATCTGCAGGTCGAACTGTCAGGCAACATCAGCGGCCATCTGAGCTGGACTGCAAGACCTTCATTCTGGCAATACCGGATACGTGAACTTAACTGGAACGGTTATGATCCGGACAATACGCTGTTCCGCCAGTACCGTCAGGCCGGACTCATTGAAGACGGTGAGGCCGATGGCGGAAACGTTCTTGAGCTCAAGGCCGGACTTAAATATGACACAAGGGACATTGAAGCCGCTCCGTCAAGAGGCATTTATGCCGATGTGAACATTGATGCTGCACCGGACATATTCGGTACAGGATATGACTACCTGAAAATTGCAGCCAGACTACGCCATTATGTCAGTCTGGGTACAGAAAGGGTCGTGCTTGCCTACAGTCTGGCATATCAGAGCACCCTGGCAGGCAATCCGGCATTCTATTCCCAACCATACATTCTGCATTCCAAACCGACCGAGGGCCTGGGCGGTGCCACCACACTTCGCGGCGTGCTGTTCAACCGCCTGACAGGCAATGACTATCTTTGGAGCAATGTGGAACTGCGCACACGAATATTTGATTTCCATTTTCTGGGACGCCGCGTATTCGCGGTTGCGACCCCTTTCCTTGATGCCGGAATGGTCACTTCACCGTTCCGACCTGACAGGCAGGCGGCATTCACCGGACTGTCCGCATCGGACTTGAATGAGAAGGCACGCAGGCTGCACGCCAGTTATGGAATTGGCGCACAGCTTGTAATAGACTACAATTTCATACCTACCATCATGTTTGGCATACCTTTTGACAGGAATGATGGAGACTATGGTTTGTACATGACTATAGATTATACATTCTGATATGACTAACAAAACTCCGGTCCTGCTGCTGACCGGTTATCTTGGCAGCGGAAAGACAACTCTTGTAAACAGAATCCTGACAAACAGCCGCGGAATAAAGTTCGCGGTCATTGTCAATGACATAGGTGAAGTCAACATTGACGCCAGCCTGATACAGAAGGGAGGCGTTGTGGGCATGAATGACGACAGTCTGGTGGCATTGCAGAACGGCTGCATATGCTGCACCCTGAAGATGGACCTGGTTGAACAGCTGCACCAGATCATTGCCCAGAAACGCTTTGACTACATTGTCATTGAAGCCAGCGGAATATGTGAGCCCGCCCCCATTGCACAGACCATATGCTCCATTCCCCACATGGAGGAAAAATACACCAAAGACGGCATACCACAGCTTGACTGCATTGTAACTGTGGTCGATGCCCTGCGGCTCAGGGACGAATTCGGCTGCGGCGATGACCTTATGAAGAAGGAAATCGATGATGAGGACCTGGAGAATCTGGTCATCCAGCAGATTGAATTCTGTAACATGATTCTGCTCAACAAGGCCAGTGAGGTAAGTGCCGACGAACTGGAGCGCATACGCAGGATTGTACGCGCCCTGCAGCCACGCGCCCGCATTCTTGAGTGCGACTACGGCAACGTGGAACTTGAGAACATTCTGAACACCGGAATGTTCGATTTCGAGAAGGTGGCCACCAGCGCCACCTGGATACGCGAGGTCGAGAAGCATCATGACGAACATGACGATGATGACGACGACGATGATGATCATGATGAACATGAGCACCACCATCATCACCATGACCACGATCATGATCATGAAGGAGGTGAGGTTGAGGAATACGGAATCGGAACATACGTCTATTACGCCCGCAAGCCGTTTGACCTGAACCGCTTTGACTGGTTCGTGGCAAAGCGCTGGCCCAAGACCGTAATACGCACCAAGGGAATATGCTACTTTGACCAGGAGTTTGACAACTGCTACCTGTTCGAACAGGCCGGCCGGCAGATGAAACTGAACAATGCCGGCCAGTGGTACGCCACCATGCCCGAAGACCAGCTGACCCGCATGCTCCGTCAGGACCCCGTCCTTGCTGCGGACTGGGATGAAGTATATGGCGACCGCATGCAGAAACTTGTCTTCATCGGACAGCACCTGGACAAGAAGTACATCAAGACTGAGCTTGACAAGTGCCTGACTGACTGATGTCAGCAGCAGTGCCGGGCCGGACATTCCTCGGTCTCGGCCTGGATGGTGACATGACCTATGCCAAGGTGACCAAGTTCATGCTCAATTTCACGGATTATCAGCGGCGCGCTGTTCATGTCGTTAACAAGGATATGCACAGTCAGCGCCGTTTCTGTTGTGCTGATAGGCCAGATATGCAGATGATGGAAGCCCAGCACACCCGTTGCGGTACTTAGGCAATTCTCCACCTTTTCCGTATCAATGCTCTCAGGCACGCCGTCAATACTCATGAGCACGCTCTCATGCAGCAGTTCCCAGGTGCTCCACAGAATGACAACGGCAATCACGAGGCTGATAATAGGGTCAATCACGTTCCAGCCCGTGAATCTTATTACCAGGCCCGATGCAAGCACGCCCACTGACACCAGCGTGTCGGCCAGCATGTGCAGGAACGCACCACGTGTATTGATATCGTGTTCCTGATGATGCATGAGCAGCAGGGCAGTAAGTCCGTTCACGACAATACCTGCACCGGCTGTCCAGGCAACCGCACCGCCGTCCACGGGAACAGGGTTCATGAACCTGTGAATGCTTTCAACGATAATTGCCCCTACCGCCACCAGCAGAATGACCGCATTCAGCAGAGATATCAGCACGGAACTCTTTCGCAATCCGTAAGTGAAACGCGGACGGCTGTGGCTTGCAGACAGTTTGAATGCAAACATTGCCAGCAAAAGTGAGAATACGTCACTAAGGTTATGCCCGGCATCGGACAGCAGTCCTACCGAATCCTTCCAGATACCGACCCCGGCCTCAATGAATACGAAAGCCAGATTGAGTACAAGTGACAGCGTGTAGATTCCGTTCAGGGAACTGATTTCATGATGATGTTCGTGATGGTGTGCCATATCCATTTTCAATTTCTGCTGCAAAAGTATGGTATAGCTATTGCAACCCGGTTGCAATTCTTCCTATCTTCGCGGTATGAATCAAACTCTTGAGGAAATGTTGGAAGCGAAGGGTGTCAAGCCCACCGCCAACCGTCTTGTCATTCTGCGCGCACTGCAGGAAAGCGGGCGTCCGCTGACAATGGCAGAACTTGAAGACCGCATTGACTCCATTGACAAATCCGGCATTTTCCGCACCCTGGCCCTGTTCCAGCAACACCACATGCTGCATGCCATTGATGACGGCTGTAACGGAGTCCGATACGAACTGTGTCATGCCACCGGCGCCATGGACGATGACCGTCACGTCCATTTCCACTGCGAGAGCTGTCACAGGACTTTCTGTCTGGAAAACATTCCAGTTCCGCAAGTGATACTGCCTGATGGCTACAATGCAGAATCAGTCAACTATATGGTCAAGGGCATATGCCCCGAATGCATGAAACATGGGAAATAAGATTCTTCTGCATACCTGCTGCGCTCCATGTTCGGGTGCCATTATCGAGTACATGCTGAAAAACGGCATGGAGCCAACCATATACTACTGCAATCCCAACATCTACCCCTTTGAGGAATATCTGGTACGCAAGAACGAATGCACCCGCTATGCACAGAGCCTTGGCCTGCAGATTGTCGATGCTGATTGGAACCACGAGTCATGGCGCACCTGCGTAAAAGGTATGGAGAATGAACCTGAACGTGGAGTCCGATGCCTGGAGTGCTTCAGGATGCGGCTGCTCAGTGCGGCAAGATATGCTCATGAGAACGGATTCACCGTGTTCACATCGACCTTGGATTCAAGCCGATGGAAACGCCATGACCAGATTGTGGAAGCCGGACAGTGGGCGGCCGCGCAGTTCCCCGGACTCAAGTTCGATGACCGCAACTGGCGTCAGGGAGGGCTGCAGGAACGCCGAGGACAGATAGTCAAGGAGCAGAACTTCTACAACCAGCGCTACTGCGGCTGTGAATTCAGCATGCAGATTCTCAAAGATGATAAAAAAATGACCCGCCAGCGCATCAGGATGCTGATCGCCGCCATGACTGCGGAACGCAAGCTTGAGCAGTCTGACGCCATCTGGAAACGCTTTGAGGAAACGGAACTGTTCAAAAACGCCACCGGTATCCTGATTTACTGGTCCATGCCCGATGAAGTCCAGACACCTGCATTCATAGACCGATGGGCCGGCAAGAAGAATTTCTACCTGCCGTCAATTCAGGACGATGACCTTGTGGTAAAGCGCTACACCGGTCAGAGCGGCCTTGTTGACGGCGCACAGTTCGGCATCCCCGAACCGGACGGGCCCAGAGTCACGGACCTGAGTCACATCGGCCTGGTCATTGTCCCGGGGCGGGCCTTTGACCGTGAAGGACACCGTCTTGGACGCGGCCGCGGATTCTATGACCGCCTTCTGCCACAGCTTGCTCACGCCGTCAAGGCCGGTGTGTGCTTTGACTGCCAGATTCTGCCGGCTGTCCCTGTTGAAGACAATGACATTAAAATGGACGTGATTATATGATTCTGTGGTATTCAGGATGCGGCAACAGCCGGTTCGTGGCTGACAGCCTGGCGGCAAGGCTTGGTGAGAAGACGGTGTTCATACCACAGGCCGACAGCCTGTCATTTGCAGAAGGTGAAATTCTGGGAATCGTTTTTCCCGTCTATGCATGGTCTGTACCCAATCTGGTATCGGACTTTCTGCGAAAAGTCAGCATGAGCGGACGTCCGGCATACGTATTCGCAGCCTGCACCTGCGGCGACAACACCGGCTACACAGCACGCGTCCTCAGGAAAGTGCTCAAAAGGCGCGGGCTTGAACTGGACGCCTTCTTCACTTTCCAGATGCCCAACACTTACGTCAACCTGCCCGGCTTCAAGCTGGACCCGCCGGAACTGGCAAAGAGCAAGACTGAAGGGACAGTCAGCAAGTTCGATGAGACCGTACATTTCATTGGCAGCCGTGCAAAAGGTGATTTCTACCGTCTTTTGGGAGGTTCCCCGTTTTTCAAGACCTACATTCTCAAGCCGCTGTTCTACGCATTCCTCATTACCGACCGCAAGTTCCACGCAGGCGAAGACTGCACCGGCTGCGGCCTGTGTGCAAAGATGTGCCCCCTGAAGAACATCACAATGGAAAACGGCCGCCCCCGCTGGATGGGCAACTGCACCAACTGTGACAGCTGCTACCACCGTTGCCCAAAGAACGCCATAAGCTTTGGCAAAGCTGCCGGCAAAGGCACCGGGCAGTACTATTTCAAGCAGCATACATTTAGTATCAGTGGAAATGCCGTGGGGCAGGCATAAATTGAAGCGGGCGGAACAGGAAAGCCATGGGATAAGACAAGCGGAATGCAATTCAGCTGTTATTACGCCAAACCGTGACACACGCACTGCGGTCAGAAGGCTTCTGGTGGCGGACTATGAGTCTGATAGCCCTGTATAAGGCACACCAGACTCAGACAGCGCCTTTCTGAGCATTACGAGCCATTTCATTGAGTCACTGTTTGGCGGAATTCAAAACCGGATTACCCCACTCCGCCGAGCCCGTATTTAACTTATAATTTTATTGTTATTATAAGTAAAATTGCTATCTTTGTCGCATCATGATTGAAACGGCAGAAGACAGACGTAAGAATATTGCCAGACAAATACGCCAGGCAATGAATGAGGCAGGAATCAACAATGTCCAGCTTGCAGAAAGAATGGGCAAGACTCCCTCACATGTCACCAAATGGCTAAGCGGGAAACACAATTTCACATCGGACACTCTGGCGGAACTCTCAATTGTTCTTGGTGTAAACATTACTGGGGTGGAAAAAGAATATATTCTTGATGACAATAGCATACATTCTGTCAACGAACCTCAAAACTCAATATATATTCCATCCCAATTGAGAAATGCATCATTGAATAAGGCACGCAGTCTTGGCAAATCAATAGATGAATACATATCTGATCTGATATCCAAAGACCTTGCCATTAATGTAGAACTTCCCAAAGTCAGTCTGTCCGGCCATATCAGCAAAAAAGTGAAGAAATATTCAGGCATTCTTGGAAGTACCCCAATTCAAGGTGACGAAAAATTTGACCGGATATGGAACAGATAAAGGTGTTTCTGGACACAAACATCGTTCTGGATTATTTCACCGGAAGAATGGGTGACTGTCTGGCTGAAAAGATTGTACAGATTGGACAGACAGCCCAATACCGCATGTGCATATCGGTCCTGACCGGCATCAACGTACTGTATATTTCAAGAAAACTGAAGGGACACCTGACAATGAGTTCCATCTCTGAACAGTTTGAACTCCTGTCAGTCACAGACAATCAATGGAATTTTGCGTCTGATATTCGGCTACCTGATCCGGAAGATGCCCTGCAGTTTTCCTGTGCCAGGGAAAACGGTTGCAGAGTACTTGTTACCAGAGATTCACACCTTCTTGACTGTAACATTGCAGGTCCGCGAATCATGTCACCATCAGAATTCATAGATAACGTAACAATATAAGATTTTCAAACAATTAAGAATCTGTTTTGAAATGTTCGATTAAAAATTTTATGAAAGATTTTCGAGATGAAAATCCGGTTATTTGAAGGAGGAGACGGATCACCCGAAAAACAGTGGGGGATAAAAAGCGAGTATATACGGGACACTACGGACGGGCAAACTGCCCTACAATACGTTCTATCGCGGATTCCAGAAACGTAGTGTCCGCGGTTACGCAGGTTCGTTCTGTATTTTCTTTCATACTTGGTATCTGCAGGCTACTTCTGTCCACCTGGCTATTGCGGGTGAGCCCAGAACCACGCCACACAATGTGGCTTCTGCCAACAATCCCATTGTCATCATATTCTTCCTGTTTTTACAAATAGGAGAATTTTGACGGATTGTTGCCAAATGTCAGTCTCCAAAGGATGCCGGATCCTTTGTGAGTGCTTAATACTTGAAAGAATTGGCTATCATTTTCAGGCAATCGCTTTCAATTGAGAAAACTTCTGATGCTGTTTCCGCCTGCTCTATTTTTACCTTATAGCCGGCCAGAGATTCCAGGCTGGATTCATCCAGTGCTGAAACATCAATACTGTAAATTTCCTCTATTGCTATTTTCCTGATGTCATCCAATCCGTCTGATAATGGATCAACAAGAACCATGTCGTGATAGAATGCCCATGGATGTTCGTGTTCCCATTCATCCTTATTCTCTATTTCCGATGGAACGTCTAGCAGATAATCTTCAGTGGGGACTATTACTCTCTTGAACGTCTCAAGTATTTCAGGTTCAAAATAAGTTTCAAAATCACTCCAGCCAATAAAGAAAAAAGCTTCAGAACCTAAAACCGGTGGCTGGGGAGATGTGAAAACAATATGGACTCCCAAATCGCAGCATTCCATGAATACCGAAGAACTGACCTCCTTTATACCTTTTCCTATTTTCGCCAGAACCAGGCTGTGACAACTGCCGAATGCTGCGAGTCCAATATATTCGACACTATCCGGAATTGTTACCGATGTCAAGCTGGCACAACCTTCAAATGCCTCCATTCCGATACTTTTCACTCCATTGCCGATTGTTGCCGAAGTCAAGGATGTACATCCTTTAAATGCCTCATCTTCAATGACACTCACATCGTCAGGAATAATGACCGATGTAAGCTCTGTGATGCCCCTGAAAGCTCCTGCCCCAATTTTAGTCACAGGACTGCCAAATGAAATATAGTTCATTTTCCTTGCTTCGTCATATCCGGATGATTTCTTTCTAGCTCCGAAGGTAGAGATGTCGGAATCGAAATGACTAATAAACAGTTCATTAAGTCCGTCATCGGATAAGGTGTACCAAATCCTGTCGACCGGAAAATCTTCCGATAGGTTTCTGACAGCCCGGACAGTCAAACCTTTATCCCTTGCCGCTACGTTATATTCTTTGACGTCATCGTAAAAAGTAAGAATGTATGCCCCGGTTTCGTCATGCTCAAAGGCTGTACTGGACCAATAATACCCGCATTCATTGATGCCTTCCGGCTCTATTTCACTGTTTCTGGTGCAGCCGGCGGCAGGCAGGAAAATAGAATTGCCATTAGGACCCGTTACCTTATAGCCGGATGTTCCTTTCAATGATGTCAATTTCCATGTACAGGAATTCACAAGTTCAGAGATCTGATCTCTTGATGGTATGCTCCATCCCTCACCAAGTGTCTTGAAGGCAACGTCATATTCAGTTCCGGCTATGTCTTTCCCAAGGTGCTTTTCAAAATGCTTATAGTTGGATTCGTTATAGCTTGCTTTCGGCTCACACTCACCCCAGGCATAATAATTACCAGCCTGCTCCGGGCTTGTGGCACCCACATTCATATTGCACCACCCGGTACCGGATGGCAGACCAAGGTCAATTGCTTCCAGCTGAGTCATATTTGTTTTGCGTTCTGAATCTTGAGCATTATCGTCATTCGAACAGGCTGTGAAACTTGTCCCAAAGGCTAATAGAATCATTAATGAATCAGGAATTCTTTTCATATAAATTCAATTGACAGAAAATTATTGATTTGAAATATTTATTTGAGTATTATAACAATCTCGTTTTCAAGCAGTTACCTATTATCAGCAATTAGGTCAACTCTTTAAGGTTGTTTTTCCGGAAATGATGGTTGCAGTCATCAACAAAAGTCTTTATGCCATGATACAGTTCTGAGCCCGTATCCTCCAGCTGGATGCAATTGTACCAATATTTTATTGTTTTCCAAAACCTTTCTATCCAAATGTTCTTGGACAAGCCAAGCGTCACCCTTCGGGATGCCGACCGATCTTTTGCTCTTCCTCTGCCATCCATGCAAACCTTCATTTCCGGATAAGAAGCACAAACTGCGGTCAATGATAGCTGTCAGATACATAAATCCCTTTTTCATCGGAATTTGTCCGATGACCCGACTGTCTATAGTGTTTGCCAGGATTTGGGTGCAGCAAATCACGGCTACAAGGCTACTGTGTGCACCCAAGGCCGTTTTAAGGCCCATGGGTGCAAGGAGAGTACACTGTAGGCCCGTTTTCATGCACCCAAAGTATGGCGGAATACAATGTGCAGCACTAACCCTCCATTTTCCAGCGACAGCAAGTGTGAAGGGGACTATGTCAATGGAGGTCCATTGTGACTGAAAAGAAACGGATTTTTCAGCCGGAAAGAATTTATAAAAGATTAATTGGAACATTTCAAAACAGATTCTAAGAAATAATGGCTCTTCAAATTTGTTCAAGCAACACGCAGATGAAAAAACGAGTGTTGCTGTTTTCTACTATTCGCAACTAAAGCATCAACGAATTATTGGACGTATCAGCATGCCGGAATAACGAGCCACACTGCCAATGCCATACGAACCATTGGTAAACTCCACGCATTTTGCATTGGTACAATCCTTTTCATCCAGAGTTGATGTCCAATAAAAGCCATACTCGTAATCCCCAATTTTCAATTCTGTATCTTTGAAACCTGACGAAGGAAGGAAAATGGAATTCCCATTAATCTTGCTCCTAAGTCGGATTCCAGGTATCCCGTTCAGAACGCCATACCTGATTTCCGAATTGCTGAAGAGTTCCAGCCATTCCTGTTCTGTCGGAGTGCACCAGTCACCCTTGTAACAAATATAGGCAAAATCATCGGCCTTTTCCAGGACTGAGCGTTTGTCTGCATCATTGTATTTGGACATTGATATTCCACCCCTCAAATTGTAGCAATAATTGGGCCAATTATAGGAATGGTGTGTGGTATTGTCACCCCACCCCACGTACAATCCGTTTCCTTCAGGCCTGAATGCACCGACATTATGTGTTGCCCATCTAATGCCGGAACCCATATCAACAAAATCAAGGTCCTTCACTGCAGAGCCTGAAGAGATAGAGTCCGATGTAAGCATCAGCGGTTCAGAACATGTACATTCCACATTCTTGATATATATGTTATTGGAATTGTCGGAACAGGACATATCAAAAACCAAAGCCTGAACAGATTCATCGGTCACCACAAGATTATAATAGACTGTATCCCAATCTGTCCCTATGAACAAGCCGTTGGAAGTATCGAACTTTACACACATACCGGGAAGAGCATGATGTTCAACGCAGAAAAAAGTCTCCACATCGGCCTTGACTACCATTGAAAGCACCACCTTACTATACAATTTCAAGTTCCTGGTGAATTCAGCACGGAACTGTGTGTCATAGACATTCGAAGGATTGTCCTTCGTGGTGATGAGAAAATAGCCATCGGACTTGTCTTTTGCCAATGCCTGTTCGTGCCAGTCATCATCCTGACAATTAAAATCGCCATGGACCAATATTTTCAAAAGCTCATTCTCTGAATTCTCCTGACAGAAAGCCGATGACAAAGGACAGGCTGAGAGAACAACGAAAAAAAATGAAATTCTTGCAATCAGACGCATACCGCATATCTTTATGTTCGTTATGCAAAAATATTATTTTTTGTTCGCCGGCAAAACCCTGTGTTGATATTTAATCTGAATTATTCATAAAGGAAGCAAAGTATTACATATATTTATTGGGCTATCAATGGATTAAATGTTGCATTTGTGATGTTCGCGGGGTCTTGCCAATTGAATACTATCCGCTATTATTTCCGGCCCACAATTCAGACGTTTCGTGGACCGGGATATATTGATTGTTTCTGCACTCTCTCTGATTTTAGAGTGAGCCGTAAAGTGCTGTAAATTCAATGCACAAAACGGCTGAAAAGTGCATCCAACTGGCAAGTCCGGAGAACGTTACCCCTCTCAGATAGCCCCGGGGGCGCTTTGGCTGTGAGGCGCTGGAATCTCAATGCACAAAATGGCTGAATAATGCATCCAACAGACAAGTCAGGACACGGGTACCCCGCTCACAGGGCGCTAGGAAGCACACCACGTATGAGCGGCCGGAATAGGAAACAATAAATAAAGAGTGACGGAACGCCACTCTTTTTTTATTTCCTGATTTTAAGTCTTATGCAGTTTCCTGTCTCCTGTATGTCCAGACAGCTGCCCTGAATGACCTTGCAGGACAGGTTGTCCTGAGAGACCGATGACAGGGCCGGTAAGTTGCCGGCCCGGCTAACGAATTCCATGAACAGGTCATAGTTCTTTTCACTGTAATCGACCTTGATGTCAACGGGACCGTCAAGCGGCAGCACACCGGTCAGCATCTCCTCAAGAACCAGCTCAAGACGCATGGCAACCTGTTCGTCCAGAGAATATTTCTGGCAGAACTGCTCAATGTCAGCGTTCATGCGGTACAGGTCAAAGTCGCGGCTCTTGGCGGTCAGTTCAAGAGTGCGTATCCTGTTGATGAATGCCTGAGTGATGGGTTTCTGCGGATTGCCGAAAATCTGGTCCGGTGTTCCGTCCTCATAGATTATTCCGTCATACATGAAGAATATGCGGCTGCTCACGTTACGCGCAAACTTCATCTCATGCGTTACAATGGCCATGGTCATGCCCTGCTTGGCCAGACGCCTGATTACAGAAAGCACTTCACTGACCATTGTCGGGTCCAAGGCCGATGTAGGCTCATCGAACAGTATGATTTCCGGCTTCATGGACAGACAGCGGGCAATGGCCACACGCTGACGCTGACCGCCCGACAGGTCTGACGGCATGGCATCGGCCTTTTCAGCCATTCCCACCATGCGGAGCAGGTCCATTGCCTGAGCCCGTGCATCGGACTTTGACATTCCCAGCAGCTTGACCGGGCCGCACATGACGTTTTCAAGTATGGTCAGATGTGGGAACAGGTTGAAACTCTGGAAAACCATTCCCATTTTGCGGCGTAGCAGCGGCAGATTGGCGTCAGGCGCAAGAATGTCCTGACCGTCAATGATTATCTGGCCGCCCGACGGCTCTTCAAGACGGTTCATGCAGCGCAACAGCGTGCTTTTTCCCGTTCCTGAAGGTCCGATAATAGAAATGACCTCACCCTTCCGGATAGTGCAGTTAACGTCACGCAGCACCTTGAGCACGGTGCCGTTGTTGTTGTATTCCTTTGCAAGATGTCTTATCTCTATCATGGCCGTCTCATTTTTCCTTTCTGTTCAAGGCGTCAAGCCCAAGTCCGATGAGCCATGCCAGAATGAAGTAGATTATTGTCACAACAAGAAGGGGGAAGAACGCGTCAAACGTCCTGGAACGTATCATGTCACTGACGCGTGTCAAGTCCTGAATGGCAATGTAGCCCACAATTGAAGTGTTCTTGAGCAGTGATATGGCCTCACCCTTGAATACCGGAATTACAGTTCTGATTGCCTGTGGAGCCACAAAGTTCAGGAATGTGCCGGCACGGGTGAATCCCAAGGCCAGGCCTGCTTCGGTCTGTCCCGGATCGACGCCCTGAATTCCTGTACGGAACATTTCACTTGTATATGCTCCAAAGTTCATTGCAAACGCTATGATTGCCACCCATGTGGACGTAATGCGGCTCGATGAGAACACCACGTAGAACATTATCATCAGGAACACCAGCATTGGAATGTCACGCAGAATCTCAACATACACCTTTGCAATGCCTGACAGCAGTCTGCGCCTGCTCAGCCGCATCCAGCATATAAGGCAGCCAAGAACCGTACCAAGCAGTATTGAGAATATTGTAATGATCAGGGTTTCATACAGACCGTCAACTATCAGTTTCCATCGGTCTTCTACAATAAGATTGTTTTTGAAACTGTCCATTACCACCGATACAAGACCCTTAGACTGTTTCCTGTCCGCGCCACTTAAAGGGCCGACCACCAAGGTTCCGCATGACATATACGGGTCTGAAAACAGTACCTGTTTTGCACGTTCCTCTGTAATGAATATGAAACACAGGCCGGCATCAACCCTGCCTGTCATAATGGAAGGAAGCATGGTGTTGAATTCAAAACAGACAAACTCCGGCTTCATGCCCATATAGTGGGCAAAACGCACCATCATTTCAATTTCAAATCCCTGCCATTCACCGTCCTTGATGAACTCAAACGGATAACTGTTGATTATTCCTATCTTAAGGACAGGTGTATTGGAACTGACAGAATAATGTGGAATTTGGGCAGTGTCTATCTTCTGCGTAAGCCAGCGGTCCTTCATGTATTCAAATGTGCCGTCCGCCTTGATTCCGGCCAGGAATTCATTGAACTTGCCGCACAGTTCCGTATTATCCTTCCTGAAACAGACACCGGCATCACCCGATATTATATCATCTGCAAAGCAAAACTGGCAGTCGTGCTGCGCAAGATCAACTCCGATGTATGAAACGCTGTCGGTAATGGAATAGTCCGCCTGGCCCTGTTTGACAGCCATCATTATTTCCGGAATGCCGTTCAAACCCACTCTGATTGAATTGGGAAGAATCTCGTCAAACCTTAAATCATATATCGATCCTGTCAGATAAGCCACGCGCTTTCCAGCCAGATCATCCAGACTTGTCGGCAGCTGCTGGGGTTCCTGGTCCGATGAGCACGCGGTCAGCGCCAGCAGAAATGCGAATAATAAAAGTCCCTTTCTCATAATACTGCAAACATACAAAAAAGCGGTCGGGCAAAAAACAGTCCGACCGCTTTTTAATGGAATCAGCAATTACAGAACCTCAAAGTCAAGTGACTGCAGATCCTTGTCGGCCGATGAAGAGCCGTACAGGAGCTGGTACTTGCCTGCAAAGGTTGAAACTTCATCAATCTTCTCATCGTAGTACTGGAAGTTGTCTCCGGTAAGTTCGATGACTGCATTTGCGGTTTCACCGGCCTTGAGGGCTACGCGCTTGAAACCCTGCAGGCCCTTGATGGGAGCTGCCGGATTGTCAAGGCTCTTGACATATACCTGAACAATTTCAGTACCGTCAACCTTACCGGTATTGGTGACCGGAACAGTGATGGTAACACTGCCGTTCTTCTTCATGCTGGTCTTTGACAGAGTAGCCTGACCGTACTTGTAAGTGGTGTAGCTCAGACCGAAGCCGAAGGGGAACATGGGCTCACCCTTGAAGTAACGGTATGTGCGGCCTTCCATTGAATAGTCTGTGAATTCAGGAAGCTGGTCTGTTGATTTGTAGAAAGTTACAGGAAGCTTGGCTGTCGGGTTGTAGTCACCGTTCAGGATTTCAGCAAGAGCCTGGGCACCGCCCTGACCGGGATACCATGCCTGGATAAGGGCATCGAAATCATTCTCAATGCTGCCGAATCCCATGCATGAACCAGCGCAGTCAACAAAGATGACGGGCTTGCCTGTGGTGTGCATAGCCTTTACAAGACGCTGCTGGACTGCAGGAATTTCAATGTCGGGCTTGTCGCCGCCTTCACCTTCCATTGAAGGGGTGATACCGCCGATGATTATGATGGCGTCAACGTTTTCTTCAACCATCTTTGCAGCAAGGTCTGTGAATTCAGCCACCTTCTGCTGGCAGAACTGTGCGTTAAGTCTTGCAAACTGACCGGTTGCGTGAGTGTATTCAACCTTTATGTCATAGGTCTGACCCTTCTTGACGTCAAATGACTTGAGCTGCTGCATTCCGCCGCCAAAACCACCAAAACCGCCAAAACCGCCAAAGCCGCCAAAACCTCCGCGACCACCCTGGCCGCCCTTCTGCTCTTCAACAACCTTGCCGTTGACAATCAGCTTGAAGCCGTTGTCTGCGCTGATGCTGTATTCCATCTTGCCTGTGAATCCGGCCACGTACTTGCCGCTCAGACGGACTGAGAAGTTCTCCTTTTCAACACCGTCAGCAAAGTTGTAGGCACCGAATGTTGAGAAATTGACTTCCTGATAGTCTCCGGTAACTGCAGGTTTGCCGCTGAATGATGTGTTGTTCCAGAATTCGGCCTTGATGCCCTTGCCGCCGTTGAATTCCGGCATATACTGGGTTGTCATGTATTCGTTGCGGATCTCGCATGCACGGTCATAGACAATTTCCGTGTTGGGGAAATACTTTCTGATGCCGTCCAGGAGTGAACGTGAATGCTCGTCTGTAGGACTGCCGCCGTATTCGCCGTTCATCATGCTCTTGTCATTGGCATTCGGGCCAAGGACAGCAAGTTTCTTTATGTTCTTGTCAAGGGGCAGAACGTTGTTGTTGCGCAGAAGAACCATCGACTGGCGTGCTGCTTCAACTGCAAGCTGGTCATTCTTCTCACTGCTTATGACATCTTCACCATAGTCTGCCCACGGCAGCATGTCAGCGGGATCAAACATGCCAAGTTCAAAACGGCCGGTCAGCACGCGGCGCAGAGCCACGTCAATATCGGCCTCATTGATCTTACCGTCTTCAAGACCCTTGGTCAGGCTCATGAATGCCTTGCCGCACTCAAGGTCTGTACCTGAAAGGACTGCATCGACTGAAGCTTCCTCGGCATTGGCGTGTGTACCATGCTGGTTCTTGTTGTAGAAGTTGTTGATGGCGTCGCAGTCTGTAAGGACAATTGCCTCATAGCCCCACTTTTCACGCAGAATGTTGATGAGCAGACGGTCACTTGCACAGCAGGGAACGCCCTCATAACGGTTGTAGGCGCACATGACTTCACGTACGTCACCTTCCTGAACCAGTGCTTTGAATGCAGGCATATAGGTTTCCCAAAGGTCGCGCATTGAAACGACTGCATCATAGCGGTGACGCTGTGATTCGGGACCTGAGTGGACAGCATAGTGCTTTGCGCAGGCATGGGTCTTGTAGTATTTCTTGTCATTTCCCTGCATACCCTTTACGTTGGCAACGCCAAGAATGCTCATGTGGTAGGGATCCTCACCGTAAGCCTCCTGACCGCGGCCCCAGCGGGGATCACGGAATATGTTCACGTTCGGGCACCAGAATGTAAGTTCGGGATTGCCGGGAACGTAGTTGGCACCCATCTGGACATTGAAGATGTCATGGTCGGAACGGTTCCAGTTGGCACGGGCTTCATCGGACACGGCCGAAAACACATTGTAAACAAGTTCCTCATTGAATGACGCACCCATTCCGATGGGCTGCGGGAAAACAGTGTAACCGCCCTGGCGTACGCCGTGGCAGGCTTCTGACCACCAGTTGTAGGAAGGTATGCCAAGACGGTCCACAGAAATGGACTTGTTCATGATAAGACCGACCTTCTCTTCCGGAGTAAGAAGTGACATGAGGTTGTCAACACGCTTTGATGTCTTGAGTTTCGGATTCTGGAAAGGATACTCATACTTTCCACCGCATGATGCCAGGACAAGGGCAGCTGCGGCAACAGCAAGGATGCTGGAAATTCTCTTCATATAATTTGAATGTTAGTTGAATAGTTGATGCTTTTTTGAAAACTGCTGCAAGTTACTAAAAAATCATTCAGCAACAACCGTTTTGAATATGGAACCTGCAGAATCATCGCAATACTCCACATCGGCCCTTATCTCCGTTCTGCCGTGCGGCAATGTCAGAGTCGGTTCAGAATATGCCTGTCCGTTGACGTACCAGGCAACTGACCTGACCGGTGTGCGCCCGCTGCCCAGTTTCAGTGTGACCTCATCGGACGCATGGCAGTCATCGGCAATCAGGATAAGGGGATCCGGTGATATGCCACAGCATACAGACTGCTCCAAAGCACGGAAATAAGTGTCGTATTCAACCGGTATCCATTCACCGCAGGCACCGGTTATGAACAGTTTGAAACAGTCAGTCATTCCCGGCTGCACCCGCACTCTGTCCGTAAACGTCAGCCTGACAATTTCATTCGGAGCAAGCATGACAAGTGTCGGGTATCCTATCTGCTGGATGGTGTCACCGTTCATATCCATGAGACACACCTTGGCGTATAAGGAACAGTTGAAGTCCGATACGTTGGCTAGCGCACCGGTGGTAATCGTTACTGTTCCGTCCTTTTGAAGTGATGAGTGTGAACCTATGTAAAGCCCCCGGCTGTCAGACATTGTAACAGGCCGGAAATCTGCAGGGCGGTCAGCGGTGCCGCCGGCTGTTATTCCAATAACCGCGCTCTGATATTTGTCAAACGACATTTTCAGACCGGAAACAGACATGTCAAGTGCAAAAAAACCGTCATACATGCCGCTCCACCCCCAATTGACATGCAGCATTGAGCCGTCAGTGTCATATCCGTCACACACAAACATATGACCTTCTGAGCCGGCCTGACCGGAGTACAGTACAACGCGTCCGGCATCTATTTCATTCTTCATAATCGAGAACCATTCCGCCGGCTGGTATGATGAACGGTCAACATACTGCACTGACTGATAGGAAAAGTGCGTGCGCATAGCTTCCGTCACATCGAAAGTCCATGCTCCAGAACCGCTAAAAGTGTAGTCCATTTCCACACTCATGCCGCAGTCCAGCATAATAGTGGCCACCTGACTTCTGGCATAATCCGATGATTTTGAATCATATGACAAGGGCATGCTGTCCCAGTCATAGTGATGGTCATCAATTGAATATGCGGGAATGAACATATTGTGTGAATCGGTTCTGTAGCCGCCCACCGTTCCGGTTCCGTATTCCGGCCATTTGTTGTAACGCATGACAATTGCCATGGCGGTTGCGACACATCCGGTATTTGCATGTCTGTTTGAATTGACAGGAATCGGACACAGATCATTGTACGGCGACCCCTGGTCCCAATGTGCAGTTTCCAGGACAACAGGATCTGACAGCACAGATCTGCCCGCCTGCAGAGACGACCATCCGGCCGATACTTCTGCCGGCGCTTCAAGTCCTTCAGTTCTGACACAGTCAATAATGCCGGCAACACCGTCCATCCAGTAACGGACGTTGTCAGGCATGTCATCGGAATTGAATGAACCGTCTGTCGAATAGGCCAGCACCGGCACTACGCGGTCATCGGCCGCAATTATCACCCAACCGCCATCAGGATTGTTGAAGACATAATATGCAGGCTGTGAAGCCAATCCGTCACGTCCGGAAGCACGCTGTGCAGAACGTTCACAGGAAAGGGATGATGCGGGAACTTTGAGGAAATGTCCGGCCACTGCCGAAGCCTTTTCCATGCTTACATCGGCTGCCAGTGCATGCATTGACAGCAATGACAACAGTAAGGTGAATGCTGTTCTTTTCATAATGTCATTACCAATCCGTTCTGTCCGGCCCTGTCTCTGAGCCAGGCCTTGTCATCTTCAACCCTTACGCACTCCATGGTGACTGTAGTGCCGTGATCTGATGCCATGTCCCATTCATGGACAGCCACCGTGTACTCATGTCCGACTCTTATGGCTTCATTCTGGGCATAGACATAAAAGAATACATATCTGCCACCTGAAAAGTCCGATATCTGGAGCGAACGGTCCTTTGCCTGACTTCTTGTCGAAATCTGACAGGTTTCAGGATAGTCCCAAACAAGCATGGCTGTATCTGTCAGGCTGTAGAGGCCCGGTCTTACGGTACGCGTGAACACATCGGATTCATAATCCTTTTTCAGGCTGTCCAGCTGTTTTACATCAAATATGCGGACCGCCGTTTTTCCACCTACAGTTACGGGAAAACCTATTATGTTGCCGTATGAACCCGCTGAAGGAGAGATGCCGCCACTGACCACCACAGGCAGTTCCACACCGTTCTGGGAAAAGACAGCCATACCGTTTTCAAAAGGTTCAACTACCTTGACGTTTTCAAAAAGGGTCCGGCGGTATTCCATATTTCCGACACCGTTCCGTGCCAAAGCCGCAAAGTCACCTGCCGAACAAGGCAGATTCCTTTCAACATTCCGTGTGGCATTGTCCAGGTTGAGTTCAACAATCCTATAATCACCGGCGGTCTTTTCCATGCGGCCGTCTATAAGCCCGACGTAAGATTCGCCCACCCGGACTCTTCTGTCATAATCAAGCCAGGCATAAATGGCACGTGTGGAATCCTCAAGAACAAATCCCATGGCATTGGTGGAATTGGCATCAACAGCTGTGACATACACTTTGCTGATATTTGCGGAGAAATAACCATTATCAGTCGAATCGGTATTGACCTGAGCCAGTGTATTGAGATTATAAGTCTGATTCATTTTTGGGAAAGACGGGAAAATGTTGTTACTCCAGTCCATGACAGACACACCGTCCAACGGGAGTATATTGTATGGTCCCATGTCTTCAGTCAGTGTTATCAAACCCGGTGACACGACCTTGCCCGGATAATACTGGAAGTACGATGAAAACGTCATGGCAATGATTTTTCCCGATTCAAACTGTACATACACAGTTGGAGTACCTTCCTGAGGCAGATACTGGAAACAGAATACGTCATCGCCCCACGGTGACCTGAAAGGAATGACCACTGCGTTCTTGGAAGCAGCCTTAAGGGTGCCTGTAACCTTGTTAAACACACCATGTGTCATGAACCCGGATACAAAACAGGAATCCACCCTGTCACCGGTACGGTTGTCAAACATAAGCATCATGGCTGTCATGGCATGTTCCATTCTGACAACGACATTTGACTGACCGGGTCTTCCTGACGTCTGGCCCAGCAGGAAATTGGCATGAAGGAAATTCTCCTCTGTACTCTGATCCAGCGGTACATCCATTTCGGACTCACCAAAGCCATCATAGTCAGGATTATAGGGTGCATAAACCAGCAGGCGTGAAGGATTGACCTGATTGAACCCCCAATTTAAAGATACATTATTATTGAACAACGTCTGATAATTTCCCATGACCCGGAAAGGGGCATTGTCTGTTCCGACCGGGGAATCGGCAAACAGTCCGAACTCCATATTCTCAGGAAAATCATTTATTCCACGAACGCCCATTACCTTGAATTTCAGAGGTTCACCTGTTTCCGGTTCCTTTTTGCAACCATTCTGAAACACAAGCGCCAGTACCGGAATTATCCAAGCAAATAAATGTCTGTACTTCATATTGGTACAAATATATATGAATTAATGTTAACCCCTGACATTATGCTGTAACAAATCGGACATGTTTCCGTCTCATGACTGCACACCGTCACAAAAAAAGTTAATGTCTGGAATGACCCATTGCCGTGTCAAAAATATAATATACTTTTGCGGTGTACTAATAAACTAAGACACCAAACAAATCCGGAAGGATATGCTGATAGAACTTAAAGACTTAAACAAGACCTATGACAACGGACAGCCGCTTCATGTTCTGAAAGGCATTGACCTGAACATTGACAAAGGTGAGTTCGTTTCAATCATGGGTGCATCGGGCTCAGGGAAATCCACATTATTGAATATATTGGGCATTCTTGACAACTACGATGACGGAGAATACCGTCTGGCCGGCAAGCTCATAAAGAATCTGACAGAACGTCAGGCTGCCGAATACCGCAACCGCATGATAGGTTTCATATTCCAGTCATTCAACCTGATCTCATTCAAGAACGCAGTAGAGAACGTTGAGCTTCCGCTGTTCTACCAGGGTGTGGGACGCAAGCAGCGTCATGCCATGGCTATGGAATATCTGGAACGGCTTGGTCTCAAGGACTGGGCCCACCACTACCCAAATGAGATGTCAGGCGGACAGAAACAGCGTGTCGCCATAGCACGTGCCCTTATCACCCACCCGGAAATCATTCTGGCCGATGAGCCCACCGGCGCACTGGACTCAAAGACATCGGTTGAGGTCATGGACCTGCTGGGACAGCTGAACCGTGAAGAGGGCGTGACAATAATTGTCGTCACCCATGAAAGTGGCGTGGCCAACTGCACGAACAAAATTGTCCATATCAAAGACGGAGTCATAGGACAGATAGAGGACAACCTGATGCACAACTCATCGGCATTCGGTACAAATACAATCATGAAGTGATGCACGACCTGTTTGTTGAAATATGGGAAAGCGTGAGACGCAACAAGCTGCGCACCAGTCTGACCGGCTTTTCTGTTGCTTGGGGCATTTTCATGATAATTGTCCTGCTCGGTGCCGGCAACGGTCTCATGAACTCTTTCAACCAGGACAGTGAAGGATATGCCACCAATACAATGGAAATATACGGCGGCAGAACTTCAAAGCCGTATGACGGACTGAAGGAAGGACGTAGCATACAGCTCAAACAGGCCGATCTTGATCTGGTGTCGAAACGTTTTCCGGACATTGTCGATCAGATTTCGACCAGCATTTCCCGAAGCGGCTTTACAATGACATACGGCAAGAAATACTACAACAGCGTAAGCATAAGCGGAACTTTCCCCGGACACGCCCGGATGAACCGCATGGAAATGTATGCCGGAAGGTTCATCAATTCCAATGACATAGCGGAAAAGCGCAAAGTCATTGTACTGACTCATCTGGCCGCAAAGAATCTGTTAGAAGGCTCAACGGACTACGCTTCACTGATTGGCAAGCGCGTCAAAGTAGGCAATCTGTCATTCAGGATAATCGGTGTCAGACATGCTCCTGAAAACATGAATGACCGTGACCTGTTCATTCCGTTCACAACGTCCCGGACAATATTCGGAATGGATGACACTCTGGACCAGATTTCCTTCACGTTCCTTGGACTTGACAGCGAAGAGGCCAATGAAGAATTTGAAAAACGTCTGAAAAATGCGCTTGGCGGCCTTCATCATGTAGCTCCCGATGACGAAGGCGCATTCTGGATAAACAATTACTTCACCCAGAACCTGCAGATGCAGAAAGGTACAAATGCACTGCGCAAAGGCCTGTGGATTGTAGGACTTTTCACCCTGCTTGGAGGCATTGTAGGCGTGAGCAACATCATGCTCATCACAGTTAAGGAACGCACGCATGAATTCGGAATACGCAAGGCTCTTGGCGCAAAGCCATGGAACATTACAGTCCTGATCATAGCGGAAAGCGTTGCCATTACGGCATTCTTCGGATACATTGGCATGCTGCTGGGACTTGGTGCCTGTGAAATTCTGGACCAGACAGTGGGTCAGGAAAGCGTTGACGTGTTCGGACAGAGCATAAAGCTGCTGGTCAATCCCAAAGTGGGCATTGACGTAGCCGTTGAAGCTACCGTTCTGCTTATTGTTGCCGGCACTCTTGCCGGTCTGGTTCCGGCCCGCAAAGCGGCTAAAGTACGACCCATTGAAGCATTGAGAGCAGACTGATATGAAATTCGATATAGATTCACTGCGCGAAATTGGCGATTCGCTTGTACGCAACAAGCGCCGCACCCTGCTTACCGGATTCGGAGTGTTCTGGGGGCTGTTCATGCTGCTGTTCATGATTGGCGGCGGCCAGGGACTGAAAGGCGTGCTTTCCAAAATATTTGACGGCTTTGCCACCAACACCGTCATCATTTTCTCCGAAACCACATCAAAGCCGTACAAAGGACTGCCGGAGGGCAGATACTGGGATATGGACCGCACTGATGTGGAACGTCTGGAAAGGATGGTACCGGAACTTGAGACCGTAAGCCCTTCAATATGCCGCTGGGGCGATGCCATAGAATACGGCAACAACACATTCAATTCATCGGCCTCAATAAAAGGCGTCATGCCCAACTACATGAAAATCGAGGCCCCCAGGCTGAAATACGGCCGGTACATAAATCAGGTTGACATAGACCTGGAACGCAAGGTCTGCGTCATAGGCAAGCGCATTTACCAGTCCCTGTTCCCTGACGGAGGTGACCCGTGCGGCAAATTCATAAAGGTCGGGTCCGTTTACATGCAGGTAGTCGGCGTTGACTTCAACAACGGGCAGGTAAGCATTAACGGCAGCGCTGACCGCAGTGTCATAATCCCGTTCTCTGTGGCTGCAAAGCTGTACAACCGCGGCAACACCGTTGACATGATATGCGTTACAGGCCGCAGCGGAATAAAGATGAGCGGTCTGGAAAAGCACATACGTTCAATCATGGCCCGTCAGCACATGTTCGATGAGACCGATGAATCAGCCATGATGTACCTCAACACGGAACAGATATTCCAGATTGTTGACAACCTGTTCCGCGGTCTGAACTTCCTTGTCTGGCTGGTCGGCCTGGGCACCCTGCTTGCCGGCTGCATAGGCGTAAGCAACATCATGATGGTGACAGTCAAGGAACGCACCACAGAAATAGGCATAAGGCGCGCAATAGGTGCCATGCCGGGCGAGATTCTGTCACAGATCATATCAGAAAGCATAGCCCTGACCCTGGCGGCCGGAAGCGGCGGAATAGTGTTCTCAGTCCTGCTTCTGCAGATATTTGAAAAAGCCGTAAACGACGGTACGGTCTTCCAGATAAGTTTCAGCACCGCAGTTCTGGCAGCCGCCATGCTGGCTGTTCTGGGTGCTCTGGCCGGTCTGGCTCCAGCCCTGAGAGCCATGGCCATAAAACCTGTCGATGCAATGCGTGACGAATAATAACAAAAACAAGACTATATGAAAAGAGTATTCAAGTACATCATTGTAATCCTGATTGCAGCAGTGCTCATCGGAACATTCGTGTTCCTTTTCAGGAAATCCAAGCCCCAGGAAGTCAGGTATCAGGAACTGACAGCCGCACGTACGGACATTGCCCGCACCACCGTAATCACCGGCAAGATTGTGCCGCGCAATGAGGTCAACATCAAGCCCCAGATAAACGGCATCATAGCCGAGATTTTCAAGGAGGCCGGCCAGACAGTCCAGAAGGATGAGGTCATTGCACGTCTGACTGTAATTCCCGACATGAATTCCCTGTCAGCCGCACAGAGCCGCGTACGTCTGTCTGACATCAACCTGAAACAGGTACAGGCCAACTATGACCGTGAAAAGTCCCTGTATGAAAGGAATCTGGTCAGCACCGAGGAGTTTGAAAAGGCCGAGCAGTCCCTGTCACAGGCCAAGGAAGAGCGCGCAGCCGCACAGGAGGCGCTTGAAGTGATCCGTGACGGCGTGTCATCAAGCAACGCCACATCAAGCTCGACACTTATCCGTTCGACAATATCGGGCCTTATTCTTGACATTCCGGTCAAAGTCGGAAACTCTGTAATCCAGGCCAACACCCTGAATGACGGCACGACAGTGGCCACAGTGGCCAACATGAACGACCTGATATTCGAAGGACAGATTGATGAGACCGAGGTCGGTTCGCTGTATGAAAGCATGCCCCTTAAGATTTCAATAGGTGCCCTGCGCGACTTCAGCTGTGAAGCGCAGCTGGAATACATATCCCCAAAGGCCATTGAGAGCAACGGTTCCAACCAGTTCAAGGTCAAGGCCGCAGTCAGATCTGACGGTTCACAGACCATACGCTCGGGCTACAGTGCGAATGCTGAGATTGAACTTGAAAAGCTTGACAGCGTACTGTCTGTTCCTGAAAGCGCGCTTGAATTTGTCAAGGACGAAATTTATGTCCAGGTAAGACAGGAGGACGGGACATACAAGCCTGTAATGATTGAAACGGGCATCAGTGACGGGATAAACATACAGGTTCTGTCCGGACTGGAAGAGGGCGACATTGTACGCGGTCCCAAAATTATTGAAGACGGATCTGAAACGCAGGAATAACATGATAATCACTACAGCAATTGCAGTTCTGGCATTGGCAATGCTCTTCTCAATGCCTCTTCATGCCCAGGAAGCATGGACTCTTGAAAGATGCATTGACTATGCACTTGAGAACAACATACAGGTCCGTCAGGGCAGCATCCAGACCGGCCAGCGTGAAATAGAATACACCAATGCAAGGAACAGCCGCCTGCCGGGCGTTTCTGCCGGTGCATCGGAGAACATGTCATTCGGACGCGGTCTTACCGCCAACAACACCTATGACAACACCAACACGACCAGCACGTCATTCAACATTGGCGCTGACATGACCCTGTTTGCCGGAGGACGTCTGTCCGGTAACGTAAAGATGGCCGAACTGAGCCTTGAGACCGCTAAGAACGACCTTGAAAGAATAAAGGACGATGTCCGTGTCAGTGTGGCCCAGGCGTTTATCCAGATAGTGTATGACAGAAGCATACTTGAAGTTGCAAAGAACCAGGCAGGCATAGACTCCATGCAGGTGGAACGCCTGCTTGCACTTGAAGAGACCGGACGCGCCAGTTCCGCCGAGGTATCTTCACAGAAGGCCACGCTGGCCCAGAGCCGTCTGTCTGTCACCCAGGCGGAAAACAACCTGCAGCTGGCAATACTGACGCTGACGCAGCTGCTGGAACTTCCTACACCAGAAGGGTTCGATGTTGTGGCTCCGTCAACTGAAGATCTTGATTTCAGCCCACTGGAATCACCGGAAAGCATTTATGAACAGGCCATAGGAATAAAGCCGTCCATACGGTCCGAGCAGCTCAAACTGCAGCAGGCCGAAAAGAACATAGACATAGCAAAAGGTTCGCTGTACCCCACCCTGTCACTGAGCGGAGGCGCAGGCACGAACTACTACACCACTTCAAAGTTCTCATCAGACCCGTTCGGAACACAGCTCAAGAACAATTTCAGCCAGTACATCGGACTCAATCTGAGCATTCCGGTATATTCACGCGGCCAGAACCGCAACAGCATACGTTCCGCCCGTCTCAGCTATGACAACCAGCAGATGCAGCTTGATGCGGCCAAGAAGGCACTGTACAAGGAAATACAGCAGGCATATTTCAACGCCGTGGCATCGGAGAACAGATATGAAAGCAGCCAGGCCGTCGAGACCAGCGCCATGGAGTCATTTGAACTGGTCAGGGCCAAGTATGAAGGCGGCAAGGCCAGCATAACTGAATTCAACGAATCCAAGAACCGTCTGGTCACCGCCCAGGCCGATGTCCTCAAGTACCGTTATGAGTACCTGTTCAACACCGCCCTGCTGAACTTCTACAGGAATTCATCATTTGAATTTTAAATACTGATAAGTTGTTAGTTGGGAACGGGGCTACGGACAGTGCCCCGTTTCTGTTTTCTTTCACAATTCAGGCTTTTAGTGGACTGGGATGAATTGAATCGTTCCGCCATTCCTTGGTACCACAATTCCGACTTGTAGGCCTTGCGGTGGTACCAACCCCGCAAAATCAGCCCCCTTGGTACCACTATCTGGGCTATAGCGAGTAAATATGGTACCGAACTTTGGCAATGGCAAATGATTGCTTACGCACCAGCTTAACCGTACACAACAAAAATAAAGCGGCTCAGCGGAAATACTGCGAGGACGCACTTGCATGAATTCCGCGTTCTGACATATTCTGAATGCAAGTGTGTCCGTCAAATGGGCAAGAGGTATACGCAGTTGCAGAAAAACGACATTCAAAGCCTGCTGCAGATTTACGAAGGCATTTTCACCAAATCCGGGCTGGAAAAACTTACAGGAATCCATCAGAAGCAGTTGTGGCATTACGCTATGGGACAGAGCAAACCAAGAGCCGCACAGCGCATGAAAATTGAGAATGCACTTCACAGGTTGGGCAATGAACTGATTTCATTGTCATTCCAAAACATATGAGTACATTTGGCATATGAAACAGTACATACAGGACAACAAGGAACGCTTCTTCCAGGAGCTGTTCTCCATTCTGAGAATCCCTTCAATCAGTGCAAAACCTGAACACAGGCCTGACATGCGGCGGTGTGCCCAAAGGCTGGTGGAGCTCCTGCTGGAGGCCGGAGCCGACAGCGCACAGGTTATGGAGACCGATGGCAATCCGGTCGTATTCGGACAGAAGACCATAAATCCGGACTGCAGGACCATACTTGTTTACGGCCACTATGACGTACAGCCGGCCGAGCCTCTGGAAAAGTGGAACACCGACCCGTTCGAACCGGTAATCCATGATGACGCCATCTGGTGCCGCGGGGCCAACGATGACAAGGGACAGCTGTTCATGCACATCAAGGCCTTTGAATTTCTGGTACGCACAGGACAGCTCAGACATAATGTCAAGTTCATCTTTGAAGGTGAGGAGGAGACCGGAAGCGCATCGCTGCCAGCATTCATCAAAGCCAACAGGGAACTTCTCAAAGCTGACATCTGTCTTGTATCGGACACGACCATGATATCGGACAAAGTGCCGTCAATCAACTGCGGAATGCGCGGTCTGTCATACCTGGAAATCAAGGTTACCGGCCCCAACAAGGACCTGCATTCAGGCCATTACGGCGGTGCTGTTGCCAATCCCATCAACGTGCTCTGTGAAATGATAGCATCACTCATGGATAATGACAACCGGGTTACGGTACCGGGCTTCTATGACAGTGTCGTTGAACTGTCACAGGCTGACCGTGACATGCTGGCGCGTGCGCCGTTTGACATGGATGAGTACATGAAGTTCCTGGATATAGATCAGGTCAAGGGAGAGAAGGGCTACACCACCCTTGAGCGCACCGGCATACGTCCGTCACTTGACGTGTGCGGCATCTGGGGCGGCTACACAGGCCAGGGCGCCAAGACTGTCCTGCCAAGCACTGCCTGCGCCAAGATATCGGCCCGACTGGTCCCCAACCAGAAGAGCGCAGAAATCACAAAGCTCATATCGGACCACCTGAAACGCATTGCACCGCCCTGCGTCAAGGTTGAGATAACCCCGTATGAAAGCGGTGACGGATTCCTGATTCCCATCAATTCCGATGCATACAAGGCTGCCTCCAGAGCCATGATGGAAGTCTATGGCATAGAGCCTGTCCCCAGCCGCGGCGGCGGCAGCATTCCCATTCTTGCCGAATTCCAGAAGGAACTGGGCATGGACCCGCTGCTCATGGGTTTCGGACTTGAACGCGACACCATTCACAGCCCCAATGAGAGCTATCTGTTAAGACAGTTCTTTGCCGGTATGGAAAGCATTGCGCTGTTCTACCGCTATTACTGAATGGAATAAAGAATCTCTGTGGTCTCCAGTTTCCCGTCACGGTCATAAGTGTCGTGGCGCACATAGCCCACATCCTTGCAGTACCAGCTGTCATTCATGACCAGGCGGTTATGTCCGGGCCCTGATTCGTCCTTCATTTCACGCACCACCAGACAGTCAAATGTGCCGGCCGGAACACTGACTGTCTCCCGTCTCAGCACCTGGCGCGAATATATCCGGACAGTGTATTTCAACGGCCCCACCTTTGCCCATGACTCAACACAGGCCAGAGTGTCACCAGGCTCAATGTCAGCCGGCAGGACCGACGGGTCTCCCCAGCCTTCCGCATCAATGTGCGTGCGGGCTGAAATGTATGACGCCAGCGCATTTCCCATGTCAAGAGACACATTGCCGTCAGCATCGACATCGGTCTTCTCTACTACAGAATACATGAGCTTTCCGTTTGCCTTCAGAAAGTCCGATGTGGTCGTTACCGTGCCGTCTGCAGCCACACCGGTTACAGTCATGACATGACGCCAGCGCAGTTTGCCGCTGTCAGCATATTTCCTGACATATTCCAGCCTGGCACCTTTCCTGCTGCAGAAATAGCCCTGGGCCTGCAGTGAACCGCAGAGCAGGAAAAACGTGAAAATGAGTGCAAGTCTTTTTAACATTGAGTACAAAAGTAAACTATTTATTCCGGAATGAAGGAATTTAAGTATATTTGCAGACCAACAAACCAATCAGTTATGAAAAAATCTCTCATCCTTTTAGCATTGGCTGCCATTTGCGCAGCACCCGCAAACGCCCAGATTCTTGACAGACTTGCAAACAAAGCTCTGAATGCAGCGGAACGCGGCGTCTCCAAAGCAGTTGAAAAGAAGACCGAACAGGCCGCCCAGAAAGCCACAGAAAAAATACTTGGCGGAGCGGAAAAGGCCATTGACAAGCAGACAGACAAGGCTGCAGCAGCTGTCGAACAGGCAACCATCAATGCCACTCAGGCATACACCGATGCTGTAGTTGAATCAGCAAACGCAATGAACGCATCGGCCGCAGAACTGAATGCAGCAACAGATGAACTGCGTCAGGCTAACGCCGCAGCAGGAGCATCGGCCGCAGCAGGAGCCAATCTCATGAGTTCATACATGACCCTGATGGGCGCAGGCACCCCCACTTATGAGGACAAGGGTGATGAAGTTGCCATGACATGGAAATACATCAACTTTGACCTTGCATGGACAGCAAAGTTCAAGGGTGACAAGTGCAGCAGTTCTATCATGTCATACACATTTGCAAGCCCAGAACTGGCAACCCAGTACTACCGCGAACAGATTGACGGCATGGACAAGAAGGAAGCCAAGAACTGGAGCGTGGACGGCAAGACCGTCAGTGAAGACAACACTGATGAATACGCCGACAAGGACAAGATTGCCGTCAAGGCAGCCATCCAGCAGCTTGTTCTGTCAATGGGCGGAAAACTTGAATAATTTGACAATTAACGGTGAAAGGCGACCGTCCGGCCGCCTTTTTTTATACCTTTAGGCAACAAATCGTTCCAATATGAAAAAATCTTTACTTATCCTCCTGTCTCTTGCATTTCCATGGGGGCTGTGTGCCCAGCAGATATATACCGTCAAATCACCGGACAGGAAGATTGCATTCGATCTGAAGCTGGACGGTACGCTCCAATATTCGGTCACAATTGACGGAAAGGCCGTCATTGACTGGTCCCGTCTGGGCTACACAAGCGAAAATGCAGAATATGAGCCTGTCACGGCTCTGGCACCACGGTCCGGGAAGGCCATACGCAGCTCGGAGGAATGGCATCCAATATGGGGAAAGCGTTCAGTCGTGAAGGCCAGATACAACTGGCAGGCATTCCATGTGGCAGGACCTTCAACTGACAACCTTGAAGTGCGCGTCTTCAATGACGGCGTGGCATTCCGCCTGTCAGCAATGAAGGACGGAATCTATGAGAATACCAGTTTCAACTTTGCAGGTGACTACACCGCATGGTACTACAACGGCGAGCGTCACAACATCGGACCGGAACTTCTGTCCGAAGCCGCCGGAGAACGCCTTCCGCTGGCCACGATAAAGGTGTCCGATGACCTGTACCTGGCTCTGCATGAGGCCGATCTGCCTTATGACGGGTGGCCCATGAGACTCATGGCCGAAAAAGGGACAACCACTTTGAAGATTGCACCGGAAAAGATATCGGGATTCAAGGACGAATTCGTTGGAGCATTGCGCGTGCTCATGGTCGGAAAGACTCCCGGAGAACTGGTTGATTCACACCTGCTGGAACTGCTGAACCCTGAGGCCGATGGTGACTTCAGTTGGGTTACTCCCGGCGTTGACCTGTGGGACTGGCGCATTGACGGCGCCGTTTGGGACGGCTACCACTACGGCATGAACTATGACTCATGGGTGCGCATGGTGGACTTTGCCGCCCAGAACGGGTTCCGCAACCTGGTTCTGGACGCCAACTGGTACGGTCCCGAATTCGAGAAGGATTCCGACCCGACCAAGGGCGACAAGGCACGAGACGTGCAGCGCATAATAAAGTACGGAAAGGAAAAGGGCGTCGGACTGTGGCTCTACCTGAATGACGTAGCCGGCACCAACTACCCCATTGAAGAGACTCTTGCCCAGTACGAGCAGTGGGGTGCGGCTGGTGTCAAGTACGGCTTCATGAACGGCAACCCGCAGGAAAAGAACCGCAAGACACAGGACATAACCCGTCTTTGTGCAAAGCACCATCTTATGGTCGATTACCACGACTACCCCGTGCATCCGTTCGGACAGATGCGCACATGGCCAAACGCCGTGACCCGCGAATACTGCAAGGCACAGCTTGACGGACGCCAGATATTCCAGCCCAAGACATTCGTGACATCGGCCTTTGTCAATATGGTGGCCGGTCCGGTTGACATGAACAACGGATTCATGGAACTGCATCAGGGACGCACCACGCGCAAGGACAACAACCAGGAGGTCCCGACCACAGTGACCGGTGAGATTGCCCGCACCCTGATCACATGGTCCGGCGCTACAGTCATTCCTGACATTCCGGAATACTACCGCCGCTACCCGCGCCTGCTGGAGTTCCTTGCCGCCGAAAAGCAGCCGTGGCAGGAAAGCAGGACCCTGCAGGGCGAAATTGGAGAATACATAGTCATGGCACGCCGGAACGCTGACGGAGACTGGCTGGTGGGCGCCGCCACGAATGAGGAGTCCCGCACGCTAAGCATCGGACTGGATTTCCTTGGCAGGGGGAAATACACAGCTGTTATCAATACCGATGCATCCGACACAGATTTCCGCACCAACCGCGAGACTTTTGAGAACACAGAAATGACTGTGACCCGCAAGTCCACCGTCCAGCTCAGACTTGCTCCCGGAGGCGGTGCCTGCGTTCTTATCAGGAAGCAATAGCGGCTTTCTTTTTAAAAAAAGGTTAATGCACAACAGGGACAGTCCCTATTGTGCATTTTTTATTAAATTTGCAGAAATACTTCCAACTGAATCATGAACAAGACAACCAAATGGATACTGATAGCAGTCATCATCATCGGACTTGCTGTTTTGGGAATTTACCGTTTCAAACCTAAATCGAATTCTGACATACCTTCAGCACCTGTTGCCGGTGCTCCAGCCGGACGTGGCGCCAGTACGCTGCTTGTCCGTCATGTAATAATGCAGCCCACAGAACTTGTTGACGGAATCAACATAAGCGGCAGCCTTATCCCCAATGAGGAAGTCAACCTTTCATTCGAGACATCGGGCAAGATAACAGGCATTTTCTTTGAAGAAGGTTCTTCCGTAAGAAAAGGTCAGGTTCTTGCCAAAATCAATGACGCTCCGCTGCAGGCCCAACTCAAGAAGCTTGAGGCCCAGTACCAGTCAACAAAGGACCGTCTGGACCGCCAGAAGGCCCTGTATGAGAAGGAGGCCGTCAGTAAGGAAGCCTTCCAGGACGCGGAGGCCAACTACAACAAGCTTCAGGCCGATATTGAAGAAGTCAGGGCCAAGCTTGACCAGACAGAACTCAAGGCCCCGTTTGACGGAATCATCGGACTGCGTCAGGTCAGCGTAGGCGCATATGCGTCACCAAGCACAAACGTGGCCACCCTGACCAATGTCCAGAAACTGAAGGTTGAATTTGCCATTCCAGAACGTTATGCAGGCGTACTTCAGAACGGAGCCAAGCTGACATTCACCGTTGAAGGCATTGATGAGACTTTTGAGGCCAAGGTCTATGCCACCAATTCTAAGGTCGATCAGGGCACACGCACATATCAGGTCCGCGCCATTTATGACAACTCGAAAGGCAGGCTGGTTCCCGGCCGCTATGTCAGCGTAAGCCTTGACACCCGCGTCTTCCACAACACTCTGGCCGTACCCAGTGAAGCCATCATATCGGAAATGGGAATTGACAAGGTCTTCCTGTACAAAAGCGGCAGGGCCATTCCCCAGGAAATCACCAAAGGTCTGCGCACAGACGCGCAGGTGCAGGTCCTGAGCGGTCTGAACGTTGGCGACACCGTAATTACCAGCGGCACCATGCAGCTGCGTACCGGCATGAAGGTTGAACTGAAATAAGCCCCGGACATGAACATTTCAGAAACCAGCATACGCCGCCCGGTGCTGTCCACAGTGATGGTGCTCATCATCATACTGTTCGGCATTGTGGGCTATTCAAGCCTTGGTGTTCGTGAATATCCGTCAGTTGACAACCCCATCATTTCCGTATCGGCCTCATACCCCGGCGCCAACGCCGAAGTCATAGAGAACCAGATCACCGAGCCCCTGGAACAGCAGATCAACGGTATTCCGGGCATACGTTCGCTGTCATCGGTCAGCCAGTACGGCAGCAGCCGCATAACCGTAGAATTCGAACTGTCAGTCGACCTTGAAACCGCAGCCAATGACGTGCGTGACAAGGTATCCCGCGCCCAGCGCATGCTGCCGCGCGACTGTGACCCTCCAACGGTTTCAAAGGCCGATGCCGATGCAATGCCAATCCTGATGGTGGCGCTGAACAGTGACAAGCGCTCACTTCTTGAACTCAGTGAAATTGCCGACCTTGTAGTCAAGGAACAGCTGCAGACCATTCAGGACGTAAGTTCAGTTGGTATCTGGGGCGAAAAGCGCTACTGCATGCGCCTGTGGCTTGACCCGGTCAAGATGTCCGGATACGGAATCACTCCCATGGATATCAAGAACGCACTGGACAAGGAGAACGTGGAACTTCCTTCCGGTACCATTGAGGGCAACACCACCGAACTTGAAATACGCACGCTTGGCCAGATGCACACAACCGAGGAATTCAACAATCTGGTCATAAAGAACGATGGCACACGTGTCATACGTTTCAGTGACGTAGGACAGGCCGAACTCAGTCCGCGTGACATAAAGAGCTACATGAAGATGAACGGCATTCCCATGGTCGGTGTTGCTGTGACGCCGCAGCCGGGTGCCAACCACATCAACATTGCCAACGCCGTCTATGAGCGCATGAAGACCATGGAGAAAGACCTTCCTGAAGACGTGCACTACGAATACGGCTTTGACAACACCAAGTACATACGCGCCAGTATCAATGAGGTGAAGAGCACCCTGTTCGAGGCCTTTGCACTGGTCATACTCATCATTTTCCTGTTCCTTCGCGACTGGCGTGTCACACTTATCCCCTGTCTTGTAATCCCAGTATCAATCATAGGTTCATTCTTCGTAATGTACCTTATGGGATTCAGCATAAACGTGCTGTCCATGCTTGCCGTGGTTCTGTCCGTAGGACTTGTGGTCGATGACGCCATAGTCATGACGGAAAACATCTACAACCGCATAGAAAAGGGCATGACCCCGTTCCAGGCCGGCATTGAAGGCTCGAAGGAAATCCTGTTCGCGGTAATATCGACCTCCATAACGCTGCTCTGCGTATTCATACCTATCGTGTTCATGGAGGGCCAGACAGGACGTCTGTTCCGTGAATTCGCATTCGTCATTGCCGGTGCCGTGGTCATATCGACCTTTGCCGCCCTTACCTTCACCCCCATGCTCTCCACCAAGATTCTTGTAAAGCGTGAAAAGCAGAGCTGGTTCTACAACTGGACCGAACCGTTCTTTGAAGGCATGAACCGCGGCTACAGCAAAAGCCTTGACTTCATTCTGCGCAACCGCTGGATTGCTCTGGTCCTTATGATAGCAGCCATTGGCGGATGTGTCTGGATGTGGACCGCCACCCCAAGTGAAATGGCGCCCATGGAAGACCGCTCCCAGGTTACGGTACGCACGCAGGGCCCTGAAGGCGTGACATACGAATATATGCGTGACTACACCGAACGTATAAATGACATTGTCGACTCTATAATGCCCGATGCCAAATTCGTTACGGCACGTGTCCAGAGCGGCGGCGGCAACATTCAGATTACGTTGAAGGACATTGCAGACCGCGACTACACCCAGATGGAAGTGTTTGACAAACTGTCAGCGGCCGTACGCAAGGAGAACGATGCCCGTTCATTCGTGCAGCAGCAGTCGTCATTCGGTGGCGGTCGCGGCGGCATGCCTGTACGTTACGTGCTGCAGGCCACCAACATTGAAAAGCTGCAGGACGTGCTCCCCACATTCCTGCAGAAAGTCAATGACAACCCCGCCTTCCAGATGGCCGATGCCGACCTGAAGTTCTCAAAGCCCGAGGTCAGAATTTCAATCAACCGTGAAAAGGCCAACCTGCTGGGTGTGAGCACCCGTGACATAGCCCAGACCCTGCAGTGGGGACTGAGCGGCCAGCGCATGGGCTACCTGTACATGAACGGAAAGCAGTATGACATAATAGGTGAAATAAACCGCCAGCAGCGCAACACCACCCAGAACCTGAAATCAATCTACATGCGCGCAGGCGGCGGTGACATGATCCAGATGGAGAATCTGGTTGACCTGAAGGAAGACATCGCCCCGCCAAAGCTGTACCGCTACAACCGCTTTGTATCGGCCCCCATACCAGCCGGTCTTGGCAACGGATACATTCTTGGACAGGCTCTGGATGAAATGGACAAGATTGCCAAGGAAACCCTTGACGACACCTTCCGAACAGCTCTGACCGGTGAATCCAAGGACTTCCGTGAAAGCTCCAACAGCCTGCTGTTCGCCTTCGGTCTGGCCCTGCTGCTCATCTACCTTATCCTTGCAGCCCAGTTTGAAAGTTTCAAAGATCCAGTCATTGTAATGCTTACCGTGCCACTGGCTGTCTGCGGTGCGCTTATATTCATACGAGCCGGAGGCCAGACCATGAACATATTCAGTGAGATAGGCATCATCATGCTTGTAGGACTAGTGGCCAAGAACGGTATTCTCATTGTTGAATTTGCAAACCAGAAACAGGATGCCGGCATTGACAAGGCCACGGCAATACGTCAGGCCGCCGTCCAGCGCCTGCGCCCAATTCTCATGACCAGCATTTCAACCGTCCTGGGACTGCTGCCGCTCATGTTCGCACACGGCGAAGGAAGCGCCGGACGCATTGCCATGGGTACAGCCGTAGTCGGCGGCATGCTCATCTCCACATTCTTTACAATGTACGTTGTACCGGCCATCTACACATACATTTCAACCGCACGCAAAAAGAAGGAAGAATGAAAAAGACCATATTGACCATAACCGCTGCAATGGCCGCGCTGTGTTCATCGGCCCAGACCATGACCCTGAAGGAATGTCTGCAGCAGGGCGTCAGTGACAGCTACCAGGTACAGCTTGTCAGAATTCAGGAAGAGAAGTCCGCCAACACTGATTCCTGGTCTTACGCCGGCGGCATGCCTACCGTCAGCCTGTCAGGCAGCTATTCGGGTTCACTTTCAAGCACGGACTATACCATTAAGTCCGATGGTTCCACCCTTTCCAGCCGTGACGTTCTGGACCACACTCTGAACGCATCACTGCGCGCCGACTGGACCGTGTTTGACGGATTCAGCATCCAGTCCACACGTGACCGCATGGAGGAACTGCACAACCAGGGCACAATCCAGACACGCGTCACCATTGAAGACTATGTTGCCAGTCTGGCATCGGAATACTACAATCTGGTCAAGCAGACCATTCACCTGAAGAATCTTGAATACGCCACAGCACTGTCAAAGGAACGCCTGCGCATTGTAAGTGAGCGTTATGACATGGGCGGCGACTCACGTCTGGACCTGCAGCAGGCACAGGTTTATTTCAACCAGGACAGCGCCCAGAGCCTGAAACAGCATGAAGCGCTGGCTAGTGCCAACATACGCATCAACCGCCTCATGTCAAACAGGGACCTTCGTGCCGTGCATCAGGCTGCAGACACCGCAATAACACTGATTGAAGGGCTGGATTACGAATCCCTGCTGGAGGACATGATGCGGACAAACTCTTCGCTGCTCAAGGCTGAAAGCAACCTTACAATTGCCAAACTGGACCGTAAGACTGTTCAGGCACGGAACTACCCATACCTTAAAGTGAATGCCGCATACGGCTACACATATAACATTTACGGAAACAGCACATATTCCGACCGCAACAACTGGGGCCCAAGTTTCGGTGCAACCATGGGAATCAATCTTGTAACAGGCAAGCAGCGCGTCCAGGAACGCAACGCCATTCTGGATGAACTGAACGCCGATGTCACCATAGACCAGCTTGAACTTCAGCTGCGTGCCAACCTTGATGACTTCTGGCAGGCCTATCAGAACAACCTGCTGCTTCTGGAACTGCAGGAGCAGAATCTGCTGACAGCGCAGGAAACCATGGACATTGCCCAGGAGCGTTACCTGCTGGGCAATCTTTCAGGACTGGAAATGCGTGAGGCACAGAAATCACTGCTTGATGCAGAAGAGAGCCTGCTGCAGGCACAATATGACACGAAAATTTGCGAAATATCGCTGTTGCAGATAAGCGGGCGCATTCTGCAATACATGGAATAAGTCTCAATTACAACCAGATATGAAAACAGGAAAACTTCTAATTATCGGCTCAGCAGCCCTGCTGACAGCCTGCTCACCGGCTTATGAGGGCAATGACGCCTTTCAGGTCACACCGCTAAAAGACCTTCTGGCACCAATCAGGGTCGGTGCCGCCATAGACAACTGGACACTGCAGAACGAACAGAACATGGAACTGTTCAGCCGTCATTTCAACAGCGCCACATGTGAGAACAGCATGAAGCCAATTGAAACGGAACGCAACGAAGGAGAGTTCACTTTCGATACCCCTGACAAGGTCACGGATTTCGTCCTGGGCAACAAGGGTGCGGTCATGCGCGGCCACTGCCTGATCTGGCATTCACAATGCCCGTCCTGGCTGACAGAAGACTCGACACTGGTGTTCCAGCGCATGAAGGAGCACATCTTTGCCGTAATGAACCACTACAAAGGCAAAGTCTATTGTTGGGATGTTGTCAATGAAGCCATTGATGACGGCCCGGGGTTCCTGAGAAATTCCCAATGGACCCGCTGTGCCGGCCAGCACTTCATAGACTCGGCATTCGTATATGCACATCAGGCCGATCCTGACGCATTGCTGTTTTACAATGACTACGGATTGAACAACCCGCAGAAGAGAGAGAAATGCTATCAGCTTGTCAAGGGCATGCTTGAACGCGGCATACCCATTCACGGCATCGGAATGCAGGGGCACTACAATGTTACAATGGATTACAGCACAGTTGACGAATCACTGACCCGTTTTGAAGAACTTGGAGTATTGATCCAGTTCACAGAACTTGACATAGCAGGCGGCGGTCCGGACCGCCGTTCCATGAGACGCCAGATGGGCCAGGACCGTCCCAACGGAACACAGGGACAGCAGCAGGACCAGATGGCCGCATTCGGAGGCTATTCAGGTAACGGAGGTCTCCAGATGCCGGAACTGACAGATGAACAGAAAATGCATCAGGATTCACTGGTAACAGAAGCATACAGAAAATTCTTCACTGTGGTCAAGAAGCACAGGAAAAGCATTCATACCATCACATTCTGGGGACTGTCAGACAACTATTCATGGCTCAACTCACGCAGCCGTCAGAACGCTCCATTCCTGTTTGACGGTGAATACAAGGCCAAAAACGCATATTTTGCAGTCAGAGAATTGTGGAATAACAGAAAATGACGGCTCACCCGAAAACCAGTAGGGGTAATTTCGGCTCAGCGGGACTTTAGGAATGATGAAAAAATAAGTTGGCTAAATTTGTCCAGAACAGTAAAATTTGATTATGCCATAGGAGATACAACTGTTTGCCGGCAGGCAGATACGCACATATTGGGACGATAATCAGGAGAAATACTACTTCTGCATTATCGATGCCGTTGAAGCCCTCATCGACAGCAAGAATCCGGCCGGATACTTCAAGAAGCTTCGCAAACGCGACCCCGAACTCGATGCGGGAAAGCCCCAATTAACTTGACAATCACCTTGAATGGTGAAAGAACCTCATTTTCAACGCATAAGATGGTTTCTCCCGTCAATTGTGCAACTGGCAATGACGCAGAGCAGTTCATTTCCCAGATGCAAAGAATGGACAATCTTAGTGCTGACAACCGATGGCCAATAACTATTTTGTAAAACCAATGGAAAAGACTAATTTTGTGTAATTTATTGATAATCATCAGGCAATTGTCACGAAGCGTATGATTTTAAAATTGAAACCTCTACTCATTTCCGTTGCCATCCTTACATCATCCGTTGCATCGGCACAGTGGCAGGTCGGTATAAAAGCAGGTTGCGGCATCACATCTGCAGACCGCTCTCAATCAGGGAGAGTTGACGAAACTTATTCATCGGGAACCGGATGGGCAGCCGGAGCTCTGGTTCAATACAGTTTCACGGACTGGCTTGCAATCCGTGCGGAAATAAACGCAATGGACCGCGTTCACAGAATGGACCGGAACATCCATTATCTCGATCCCGTCCATACCGTTTATCACAACACGTACCTGCTTGTTCCTGTTCTGGCAGACTTTTCTTTCGGGGGCAAAAAACTGCGCGGACATATGTATGCCGGAGGTTTTGCCGGATACTGGTTAAGCGCCCGGCGTGAAGGTACGACATTCTGGATGACTGATTACCACGTCTATTTTTCTCCGTTCAACGAAAAAGCGACGTTTTCTGATGAACAGCAAAGATTTACGGCCGGCATTCAGGCCGGGGCCGGTCTGAGTTACAGGTTTTCGGAGCGTTGGGGAGTTCTTTTAGACGCGATGTACTGCTATGACCTTGTCAGTTACCGGAAGAGTTCTCCTCATTTGATCGATTCACGTTATCTCGGTTCCCTCGTTTTCACTCTCGGCGTTACCTGCCTTTTATTCTGAACACTTTTGAATAACCGTATGAAAAAGATACTTGCACTTGCCTCAATTCTGACCGTTCTTGCATCATCCTGCAGAAAGGAAGCGGTTCCGGAGGTCTATTACAACGAAGTGATGAAGCTCGCATACGACACATACGCGGGGCAGTTTGATTTCATCTGGAAAAACATCAGCACCGGATACGTATTCTGGGACATAGACACGACGAACTGGGACAGGGTTTATGATGAGTGTATGCCGCAATTGATGGCTCTTGACAATCAGGTGAACCAGGGGCAGTCAATCCAGGACAGCGTCCTTCTCGGGATATACCAGACAGCTATGGGGCAGATGACGGATCACCATATGAGCGTGGCAATCAAAAACCTCCATCCTGCTCCCGGCAATGTTGGCCACATTCAGGTCCGGCCCGGAATAATCGCTATGAACAAGCGTCCAGAATATATCGAGCCCCGTCTTCTTGCCCTTTTAAGATTACTTGATTTCCAGGAGAACATTGAAAGGGAATTCAGTGCTGACAAAGACATCAAGATAATTGAGCATCAGTTTATTACCGTAGAAACGCCCGAAAACGTGAACTATGGCTACAACCTCTTTCAACTTCCTGACGGCAGACTGGTTCCTTATCTTTGGCAGAGTGCCGCCACCCTCTCTCCCGTCTTTGAATATATGGGAGAAGACAATGAGGCAGGCCGCGCGGCCGCTGTCCTCGACCATTTCTTCAGTCTGATTTCCACCACCCCGAGAGAGAAACTGGCCGGAATCATTCTTGACAACAGGGTGAACGCCGGAGGATGGCAGGATGACCTTGACTATCTGATCGGAAGTTACATCAATGAAGAGGTCACTATGTTCCAAACAAGGTACAAGGAGGGGCCGGGACGGCTGGAACACTCCGTATGGACTGATTACAAGCAGAAACCCCTTGCCAAATACCATAGGGACATTACAAAGGAAAACATTCCATTCATAATACTCATTGACCTCGCTTCCATCAGTATGGGGGAAATCGAGCCCATCTGTGCCCGGGCTCTTCTCCCGACCGCTTACATTATCGGAGAAACCAGTTTCGGCGCCACCGGACCTCTTCAGTCCGAACTCGTGGATTTGAACTACGGCGGCTCATTCGGAAATTCAGATTTGTCCACAGGACACTATGTCTATACGTCTGATTTTGAATCACGTGTCGGCGGAACGAATTACGAAGGCAAAGGCATCGTTCCCGATTTGGAGGTTATCAGAAAGGATCACGGCGGCAGTTTCAAAGCAGCCATTGATGCAGCGTTGAAATATGCCGGTGAGAGATAGGTTATGAGAACGGGAAGTTAAGATTTAAGTTTCGCAAGTAATTCAGGTGGCCGAAGGAGAATAAAAACCCTGAGATAGCTCCTTGCTCCCTAGTTGCTCCCTAGTTGCTCAGAGGTAGATGATAGGTATCAACAAAGGACGGCAAAACTCAATACGACCCTTGTCCTTCCGGATGGCGAGTTTCGGAACCAAGATGTTTTTATCCGTCCACCGGTTACCGTTATGGCGATAATATTTCGTTTATTAGTTGAAGTTCTATGTTTCAAAAATCGAACCTGGAAAAGGATTCGCCTTCGAACGATTAATGCCATATTCAAACAGGAACTATAACATTCGAATACCCATGTACTCTGGCAAAGGATTTCACTGACCAGACGTTCACTGTCAAGTTCGACATGAAAGGCCATGGCTCGGACACTACTGGTCCGCAGACGATGTAAGGCATCTATACTTCAACGATGGCGATCGGCGCATGGACCGCTACGGTCCGGGCTTTGGCATGCCCGTGCGCCCAGTCTCAAGTAAAAGATGCCGGAAATGTCAAAAACTTACAGATGCGGCAGAATATAATAGGGTTTATTTTGCCGTTGATGCATTTTTGTTATCTCTGCGGCAAAATTAAACCATCATGAGTACTATCATTGGAAGAAAACTTTGCCGATTGATTATGACACGAATATTCGACTTTTTCAGAAACTTGACTTTTTACATTCCAATATCCACATAAGTTTTACAGGCCAATTCCCGATGTTCTAGGGAAGGTTATAGAGGCTTTTCTGAAAATCCTTCAAAAACTCTTGAAGGAGCGATTATTATTACTATCTTTGCAATCTAAATGAGTGCAAGATGCATTCATAATTTAATCAAATCAGCATTTGGAATTATGGCACAGGCAACAATGACAGTCCGTACTGACTCTAAGGTAAAGAAAGAGTTTACCAATCTTTGTGAGCAGTTTGGCATGAGCGCTAACACCGCCATGAATATTTTTATGCGTGCTGTGATGGAAAGCCGTAGCATTCCTTTCACTA
>JAGHSY010000036.1 GCA_018065615.1 Candidatus Colenecus caballi
TCTCTGAACTGGTTTACATTCGTCCATCGATTCAACTGTTTTTCTTTACATATTCACTGATTCAGTTTACAGTGTCATCTTTGTGAGAGGATTGCTCCTCTCCATTAATCTATGCAGATGGGTATTTATCTGATAGTGACACAGGAAAACCTATTGCTGCATTGTCGGCCAGTATGCAGAAAACAGTGTCAGAATGGAAAAATAAAGGGTATATTGTCAAATCTGCATCAGTGCGTTTTGTCGTGGCTTGGAAGCCCAAGGATGCGCCAAAGGAAGACGCTGAAAATGCAATACTTCTTGCAGACTTAACCTTGATGCGGCAAGTTGAAAATTAGCGGTATAATCTGTTGATTCTTGAGCGTCATTATCATATCCGGCTGGGCATCTGACTGGCTGTGATTTCCTCTGGACCAAGAAAACGGATCGTGGAAATGGAGCGTTCTACGTGCAATGTTGTCCGATGTTTTTGGATGGAGGCCAATGTCCGCTTCTGCCAAAGCCGGTAACACCAAGTGGCTCCAGGAGGTTGGTAGCCAAGGTCAGTGTTACTCAAGGCTGCTTTTTTCCCGTTTCAGTAACAGCGACAGGCTCTACAGCGCTTGTGGGGCCGGTCACTGTTACCAAGTTTGGCAGAATAGCTTTTTTGTTCGCCTTCTGCACCGGATTTGCCAAGCTTGCATGAAATCTGCTCCACAAGCATTCCAGTTGCAACCTTGGCACTTATCACCTATACTTTTTCCACTGGACCAGGAAAACAGCAAGTCCCGGAAACCGAATTGGGCCGGCTTCCGGGACTTGTCTGTTATTGTGACGGTTTATTTGAATATAAGCTGTGCAAAGTTGTACAGACCGTACTTCCAGACGGTGAAGTTGTGACCTTCCTCCGGATAGTTGATCAGGGTGCAGGGAACACCGTTCTCGTCACAGAATGCCTTCAGGTTTGATGAGTTGTACATGAGGCCGTCATTGCCGCCGCAGACCATCCACAGGAGCTTGTTTTCCTTCTTGGTCTTCTCCACGTCAGGAATGAGCTGCTTGGGCTGGGCAGTGTTGGGGGCCGATGAGAAACCGCCAACGTATGCGAACTTGTCCATGTTGGCAAGGCCGAAGTTCAGAGACTGGCCGCCGCCCATTGACAGACCGGCAATTGCAGTGTGCATCTTGTCAGTGTAAACGCTGTAGTGGCTGTTGATGTAGGGCATCAGGCTTCCTATCAGGTCCTTGTCAAATACGCCGAAAGCGCCTGCAGAACCGTAGCCGCCGGCACGTGAGTCGTCCTTTGCTGCGCGACCGTTAGGCATGACAACAATCATGTCAGCGACTTTGCCATCAGCATACAGGTTGTCCATGATGATGTTGGGTACACCACCGTCATTCATCCATTCCCATTCGTCACCTCCGATGCCGTGGAGCAGGTACAGTACGCTGTACTTCTTCTTGGGGTCATACTTTGGAGGAAGATATACGTTGGCTTTACGTGTGGTGCCTACTGATTCTGACTGGTATTCAATGAGTTCTACTTTACCGCGTTCAATGCCCTGGCGTAACTGGTCATAGCCGGCTGGAGCTGCAACATACGGATCAAAGTTTACATTGGTTGCCTGAGGTGCACCGAATCCGAATCCAAAGCCCATTCCACCGGGACGGATGCTGGTGTCAGGCTCCTGAGCGTTTGCAACTGTGGCAATGCATAGCATGGCTGCTGCAAAAAGAAGGTTTCTTTTCATAAGTTGTTTATTAGGGTTAATAGTAAATTGATGCAATATTACAAAAAAGAAAGGTTATCTTTGCCCTTACGGAAGAAATATACTGACAACATGAATAAAGTTAAAAGACTTACACTGGGACTTTCAGCCCTCATGCTTGCATCTGTTCTGCATTCATGCACCGGTTCAAGACCGGAAAACAATGACGGCCACGGTCTGTGGCTTGGTGAGATAAGGAATTATTCCGGTACACTTCTTGGCAATGACCCTGAACTGGGCACGGAAGGTTACCGTCTGGTTTTCAAGAACGGTGAGCCGACAATCGAATACAACACTCTTGCCGGATTCATGTACGGCACATACCATCTGCGCCGTCTGGAAGACTGCGGTGACATGCCCAAGTCCGATGTCACCATAACAGAAGTACCTGCATTCAAGTACCGTATCCTGAACCATTGGGACAATCCGAACGGAACCGTTGAGCGCGGCTTTGCCGGAAAGTCTCTGTGGAAATGGGACGAACTGCCGGGCACGGTGCGTCCCGAATATGAGGAGTATGCCCGCGCAAACGCCAGCATCGGAATTAACGGAACGGTACTGAACAATGTGAATGCCGATCCATGCATGCTTACACCTGAATATCTTGAAAAGGTCAAGGTTCTGGCCGACATTTTCCGCCCGTATAATATAAAGGTGTATCTGTCACTGAACTTTGCCGCACCAAAGCATCTGTCAGACCTGAAGACCAGTGATCCTTTGGACAAGGACGTTGTAAAGTGGTGGAATGACAAGGTTGCAGAAATATACAGCATAATTCCTGACTTTGGCGGTTTTCTTGTGAAGGCCAATTCCGAAGGCCAGTCCGGACCGCAGGACTACGGGCGCACACATGCTGACGGCGCAAACATGCTGGCCGATGCCCTGAAGCCTTACGGCGGCATTGTCATGTGGAGGGCGTTTGTCTATCAGTCAACGTCACCTGACCGTGCCAATACGGCAGTCGAGGAATTCAAGGGTCTGGACGGACAGTTCCGTGACAACGTGATAATCCAGATAAAGAACGGTCCCATTGACTTCCAGCCGCGTGAACCGTTCAGCCCGCTGTTCGGCCAGCTGGAGAATACCAATATCATGGCCGAGATGCAGATCACCCAGGAATACATGGGACACAGCAACCACATGGTCTATCTGCACCCCATGTGGAAGGAATGTCTTGATTCCGATACATACCTGAACGGAGAGGGCAGTACCGTTGCAAAGATTACGGAGTATGACGGAAACGGTGCCATTGCAGGCGTTTCCAACATAGGTGACAGCGTGAACTGGTGCGGACACCATCTGGCACAGGCCAACTGGTACGCATTCGGACGCATGGCATGGAATCCCGACCTTGATTCAAAGCAGATTCTGGACGAGTGGCTCAAGCAGACGTTCACTGACAATCCGAAGTTCGTTGAGCCTGTCAGTGAAATGATGATGGCTTCACATGAGGCTGCTGTCAGTTATGAGATGCCCATGGGCATTCACCATGCATTTGCAGGCGCAGGCCATTACGGCCCCGGTCCTTGGGAGGGTTCAAGCCGTCCCGACTGGTCACCCAAGTATTACCACAAGGCAGCAGCTGACGGCATCGGATTTGACCGTACCGTGGCTACCGGTTCAGGCAATACTGCACAGTATCATGAGCCTCTGGCATCGGTCTATGAGAATGTTGAGACCTGTCCTGAGAATCTTATCCTGTGGTTCCACCATCTGCCTTGGGACTATAGGATGAAGGACGGCCGCACGCTTTGGGACGAGCTCTGTCTTACATACCAGTCAGGCATTGATCAGGCCCGTTCGTTCATGGACACCTGGAAGTCTGTGGAGAAGTATGTCGATGAATACCGCTTCCAGCAGGTTGCAGTAAAGCTTGAGCGTCAGGCCAAGGATGCAATATGGTGGCGTGATGCCGAGATAGGCTATTTCCAGACTTTCTCCAATCTGCCGCTGCCTGAAGGCTGCCAGCCGTTCCAGCATCCGATAGACGAACTCATGAAGTTCCGTCTGCGCATATCGAACTATGAGACTCCCGCTCTTGACAAACTGCCAGAATACGTGTTGGAATGAACAGGGTAGTTGAAAGACTTTTCAAGGGCTGCCGAATGCCGGTCATGCCCATCATGACACATCCGGGCATTGATCTGTTAGGCCGGACTGTGGCCGATGCAGTGAGCGGCGGCAGGGTTCATGCCGATGCAATAGTAGCCCTTCGTGGTAAATATCCGCAGAATGCGGCTTCGACGACCATCATGGACCTGTCTGTCGAGGCCCAGGCTTTCGGGGCGGAGATTGTTTTTGAAGAGGGTTCCGTACCAACTGTTACCGGCCGTCTGCTTACATGTGGGGCCGATGTCGAAACTTTAGAGATTCCGTCATTGGAACAGGGACGTCTGCCGGAATATCTTAAGGCAATCCGTCTGGCTGCGCCGCGTCTTGACTGCGACCTGCTGGGCGGCTGCATAGGCCCGTTTTCTCTGGCCGGCCGTCTGTATGACATGACCGAACTCATGATGGCCATGTACATTGAGCCCGATACCGCACATCTCCTGCTGCAGAAATGCACGGACTTCATACTCAGTTACGTTAAGGCCATCAAAGAGGCCGGAGCATCGGGCGTGATAATGGCCGAGCCCGCATCGGGCCTGCTTTCAAATGACGATTGCGCGCAGTTCTCATCGGCCTATGTCAGGCAGATTGTCAGTGCGGTTCAGGATGACACTTTTGCGGTAGTCCTGCACAATTGCGGCAATCAGGGGCAGTGCACGGAGGCTATGGTGGCTTCAGGAGCCGCGGCACTGCATTTCGGAAATGCAATTGACATGGCAGGCGTGCTTTCAAGTGTGCCGCGGGACATTGCCGTCATGGGCAACGTTGACCCTGTCGGAGTGATGAAGTTCGGAACGCCGCAGCAGGTGGCAGAATCTGTCCTGGCTTTGAAACAGCTCTCTGCCGGCCATGACAACTTTGTGCTTTCTACCGGTTGTGACGTGCCGCCCGCAACGCCGGAAGCCAATATTGACGCATTCTACGAATCAGCAAACATTTAAAATTGATTATATGAACTCAGATCAGATCAGACTGCTGGAGGAGACAATCCGGCATGAGAATTCAAAGATTCCGGTGGCTCTCATTGCAGACAGCCCCTGGATACCCGGCTACTGTGGCCACACATTCATTGACTACTATGCGGACAATGCCGTATGGATGGCTGACAACCGCAAGATACGCAAGGATTTTCCCGATGCCATTTTCGTGCCCGGATGGTGGGTGGAGTATGGCATGACCGCCGAACCTACCGGCTTTGGCTGCCCAACATGTTTCTTTGATGACAATCTGCCGCATCTGCGCTCACTTGAAGAGGACATTGACAGGATTGAAGCCATGGTTGACAGGCTTGAACTGCCGGATCCAAAGGCCGATGGTCTGATGCCCCTGCTTCTCAAACAGCAGCGTCTGTACCAGCCCCAGCTTGAGGCCGATGGAGACCAGGTGTATATGGTATGCGCCCGTGGCCCGTTCACAGTGGCATCGCACATGATTACCGTTACCACGCTGTGCATGCTGCCCATGATTTATCCTGAGGTGTTCGACAAGCTCATTACCAAGACATCTGAGTGTGTGAAGCGCTGGCTTGAGGCCCAGCTTGAGAACGTCAGGACCGCCAAGGCCATTCTGGTGCTTGATGACGTGTGCGGTTTCTACAGCCCTGAGGATTTCCAGACACAGTGTTTCCCCTATATGCAGAAACTGTTCAGTTCATTCCCGGAACTGAGCCATTATTTCCATAACGACAACACTACCAACTGCTGCTATCCGCACCTGACTGACATGGGTGTTGACGTATTCAACTTCACCCATCTGCAGGATATAGGTGAAACCCGCAAGATGGCCGGTGACAAGCTGGTGCTTATGGGCAATGTGCCACCAATGCTGCTGACAGGAAATGACGCCCAGGCCGTGTATGACGCTACAAAGAAGACAATTGAAACATACATTGCCGCAAACGGCAGCCACAAGGGACTTATGCTGAGTACAGGCGGCGGACTGCCCATGGGAGCCACACAGGAGAACATCAACGCTCTCCTGCAGGCCGTGAAGGATTTCAATGCCACCATTTGATGCTTTGCCAAATTAAGGTCCCGTCAGAATGCTTATGAACGCGATTTCAGGGACCTTGGAGCCATATTTGGCCTGAAGGTCCCGCCAGAATGCTCACAGCGCCATTTTCGCGGACCTATGTTTGGCAAAAACAATAAAAAAAAAGTGCGGATTCGACAAGAACCCGCACTCTTTTTATGGACTGATGTGTCAGCGGACCACTTCTGTGAATTCGGGGTCCTTGCCCGGCATGTCAATCACGTAGATGGTCGATGAGCCGTTGTTTACTGAGAACTTGTACTCGGTGCCGCCTTCAATTTCACGGCTGGCGACTGCAGAAGGGGTACCCAGAGGGAACTGGTAGCTTGAGCAGGCCTTGTTGAATATATCTACATCGGACTCAGTGACAGGTTTGGAGGCTGAGAAGTCGGGCATGGTGGCAATTGTGCCTTCCTTGTAGCCGCCTGCTATCAGGAAGCGCTCAACTTCGGCCGGAACTGCAGACATGCGGACGGCACGGCAACCGTAACCTTCAATGACTTTTGATTTTGGAAGGGCTTCCTTCAGTGCCTGGGTGCCTGTGGCAAGTCCGCCGCTGCCAAAGGTGCAGAACGTGACAATGGTCTTGCCGTCAAAATTCACCTCCTTGAGAAGTGATTTGATAGGATTTGCATAGATTCCCATCCAGATTGGGAAACCAAGGAATATGCGGTCATACTGCTTGAGATCGCTCTTGAGCGGCACAAGTGCAGGAAGCTGGTCGGGCTGGGTTTCGCGTCCGGCGCGCTGTACTGTCTGATTGAAGTCACCGTCATAAGCCGGAGTGACTTCTATGCGTTCAATGTCCCATCCGGTCTGGCGTGCAATTTCTTCTGCCACTGTTTTTGTTGAACCTTCCTGTGAATAATACAGGACAAGAGTCTTGGACTGGCCTGTGCAGGAGGCTAAGCCTGCTGCTGCCAAAAGTGTACACATGATCTTCTTCATTTTTTTTTGCTGTTTGGAAGCAAAGATATGATAAAAATCAATATCTGCGGTATCCGCCACGACCTCCGTATCCGCCGCGACCGCCTCTGCCGCGGCCTCCACGATTGTCGCCTTCCTCTTCATCGGACACAAGTTTGCCGTTGAAGATATTCAGCTTGTATGTGAAGTGCAGCATGAAGTACTGGTTGATTACATCGTATTCAGTATTGCTGCGGCTGGTTGCCGATATCCAGCGCGAATAGTTCTTGCGGTTGCCAAGGATGTCGAAGAACTGGACAGAAAGAATGGCTGCCTTGTTCTTGAGGAAGGAGCGCTGAATTTCAGCATTCCAGACAAGTTCGTCGGTGTTGTAGGTGTCATCTTCATAACCGCGGCGGCAGCTGTTGAATATGTCAAATGCAATGCGGAAGTTCCAGGGCAGGGTGACGTTGCCGCTGGCACCGTAGTTGAAGTTCCAGGTGTCCATATCGCCGCTGGGACGTTTGTCGTTGCGCGAATGGTTAAGGTTGACATCGCCGGAAAGCGTAAGTTCGACTTTCTCGTCACGGAATGAGAATGACATTCTTTCCGATGGCGAAAGCTGTTTGGTGGTGGCCTTCAATGTTTCATTGTTCTGGAACAGATAGCCTACCTGGTTGGAATAGTTCAGTCCGGTCGATGTGTTGAATGTGAAGCGCTGGTCGGGGAATGTTATGTTTCCGCCGATGTTTCCGTTTATGTTCCAGTTTCCGTTAATGTTGTCCGGACGTGTGGTCTGACCGCCCGTTTCCGGATTGTATTGAACGCGGCTGCTTATGCTGTTGCTGGTGGTCCGATAGCTGAACCATGTGCTGAAACTGTTCTGCTTGTCAACGTTGTAAGTGTAATAGTTGAAGTTGAAATTGGTCGTGAATGACGGTTTCAGATCAGGGTTACCCTGGGTTATATACAGCGGGTTTGTGTTGTCGGTTATGTCAAGAAGATCTGTCATTGACGGCTGTGAACTGTTGCCGTTTATGCGGAATCTGATATTCTTGTGTTCCGTGAAATTGTAACGCAGATCGAATGTGGGGTTCCAGTTCATGACATTCTGTGTGGGGGTGTGCAGTTTGCCCTGAGTCCGATACTCAAGTTTCGTGGTCTGTGGCTGCAGGCGGACACCGGTGTTCAGATGCAGCTTTTCGCGGTTGATGCGGAAACTGAGCTGTATGTCATGGCGGTGTGTGGTGTAGCTGGAGTATTTGCTGAGCATGGTGTCACGGTATGCCCGGTAATCATCGGGCTTTTCCATGAATCCGTATCCCAGATTGTCGAACTGGAAGGTCTGTCTGTCATTTTCGTTCCAGTTGTAGTTGTACCGGTAGCTGAACTGCAGGAAGGCCTTTTCAAACAGCGGTTCGGAATAGATTATCTGTGCACTCCAGCTGTTTCGGCCTGACGGGGTCTGGGTGAAACGGTTGCGGTAATCCGTTGTGTCGGTGCGGTAGTATGTTGTGGTGTTGTATGACCAGTTGTCATTGGATCCCTTGTTGAAGTCACCGGATAAGCGCAGGGTCAGATTGCGTCCCTTGTTGTCCAGACGCCTGTTGGCCTGTATTGAACCGCCACCGGAATAATTGCCGCTTTCGCTGTGTGACAGACCTGTGTTGCGGTTTACGAATATGTTGCTGAATCCGATGGTGTCAGTTTGCATCATGTCATACAGAGGGTCGTCCATATACTGATACGGGTCATTGTTGTAGGTGGCCGATGCACTTTCGGAATCGCTGCCTGATTCCGATGTGTTGAAATAGGGACGTATGATGATGTTTGTCATTGTGTCCGGACGCCACTCAATGTAAAAATTGGAATGGAATCCGTTTGATGAGTTCGTGTTCTTGCTTGAACTGTTTGAAAATGAACTGCTTGAACCGTAGAAACTTTCAGAGTTGCCTTTCTGGCTGTACACGTTTTCGTTGTGGTTGACGCTCACGTTGCCGTTAACTTCAATCTTTTCGTTCTCGTATGCGTAGCTAGCGGAAAGATTCTGGTACGTGTTGATGCCACGGTTGCCTCCCCATTGGCGGCCGCCGTTGCCGATGCCCTGGTCAATTACGTTGCTGGCATTCCCGTACAGCGTGAACTGCTGGGTGTCCGTGAAGCGGTTGACCATAATCTGTCCGTTGTACAGGTTGTGCTTTCCGTAGTCCGATCCGTACGCAAGGTCATACGTATTGAGCAGACCGCCTTTCATTTCCTCTTTGGTCTGAAGGTCAAAGACAACCTGTTCCTCACCGTCATCGATACCGGTTATGCGGGCAAGGTCACTCTTCTTTTCATACGTCTTGAGTCTGTCAACCACATTGGCAGGCAGGTTTTCCAGCAGAGCGGTTATGCTTTCTCCAAGATATTCCTTGCCGTTGATGAGAATCTGTGTCACAGCCTTGCCGTTGACCGTTATGTTTCCGTCAGCGTCCATATCGACACCGGGAAGTTTCTTGATGAGTTCCTCGATATTCGCGTTCTCGGACAGGCGGTAGGCGGCGCTGTTGAACATGATGGTGTCCTTGACCGCCTGGACTTTTGGAACTTCGGCCACAATGGAGACATCGGCCAGCATCTTTGTGTCCGCAGACATGACAATGCGCGGGACGGTTATGTTCCTTTCGGACTTTGAAGTGATATTGAGCTTTGTGTCACTTTCCCTGTATCCGATGTAACTGACGCGTATCACGTAGTTGCCGTTCTTTAGTCCCGATATGGAATACTTTCCGTCATTGTCTGTTACGGCACCTTTTGCCATAGAACTGTCGGGCAGGGACAGGACCTGTACGGCGGCAATGGGCAGAGGCTCATTCATGTCACCGTCATATATGGTTCCGGAAATGTTGTGGATGTTGATGTTCTGTGCTGACAGTGGTAAGGTTGCGGCAATGGTCAGTACAATTGTCCTAATTGTTGTCTTTAGCATTATAGTTGGAATGATTTTCGCATTACAAATTTCGCCTATTATTGCATATTATCAATGAAAAAGGTGTTAACAAATACTTATTTCCCTATCTTTGTATTGAAAATTGCAATCTATTATGGAACTGGAAAAACTTACAGATGCCATTGTGGCGGGAAATCTGAATGATGCCGTTGCATTGTCAGGACAGGCTGTGGAGGCCGGCATCGAACCGAAAGTCATTATCAGCGACTATCTTATTAAAGGTATGGAAATCATTGGCGCCCGTTTTGGCGAGGGCAAGGCATTCGTGCCCAACCTGCTAATGTCAGCCCGCGCAATGAAAGGATGTCTTGATCTGCTCAAGCCCATGATGAAGGGTGATACAAGCATATCGTACGGCAAGGTAGTAATAGGAACCGTCAAGGGTGACCTTCATGACATAGGCAAGAATCTGGTCGCTTCAATGTTTGAAGGATCGGGTTTTGAGGTGGTGAATCTTGGCATAAACGTAGATGCTGACAAGTTTGTGAAGGCTGTCATTGACAACAAGGCCGATATACTTGCTCTGTCAGCACTTTTGACAACGACCATGGGTTATATGAAAGACGTGATCAAGGCTGTTGAAGATGCCGGAATCAGAAATAATGTCAAGATTATGGTTGGCGGTGCTCCTGTTAACGCAAACTTTGCTAATGAGATAGGTGCTGACATTTATACCACTGATGCAAATGAGGCCGTTGTCGTTGCAAAGCAGATTCTTGGCAAGGCCAGTTAAGGTGAAAACAACTATTTGTTAAATATATTTTAAATTAAAGGATTATGAAAAAATTATTAGTAGCTGCAGCAGCTCTGCTGTCTTTCTCACTTGCAAACGCACAGGTGGCATTCAACCTGGGTTATTTCAATGTTAACAGCGAAACTACAACTTCAGTTGGAAATTTGAGCACGACAGAAAAGGAATCAAACAACTCCTTCAATTTCCTGTTCACCGACAATATCAATTTGGTTTCAGACCTTAATGTCAATGTCGGTGGCGGTTTTTATTTCGGCTTTGACAAGGATGATGATGTCAAGTACAAGGATTTCGGTCTGATTATTCCTTTTGAATTCAATTATAGCTTTGCACTGGGCTCAGACTTCAAGCTCAGTCCTTATGCAGGTCCAATTTTTGATCTTGGTCTTGTCAGCAAGTCAAAAAGTGATGATGAAGAATTGAACTGGTTTGACAATGATCTTGTTAATTACAAACGTCTTGGCATATATTTAGGTGTCGGTGCCATGCTTGATTTCCAGGATATGCTGCGTCTTAAAGTTGGTTACAACTTCGGTCTGCTTGACGGTATCAAGGAATGCAAAGTTCCTGCTACCGATATGGAAGCAAAGTACAAAGGACTTGTTGTTTCAGTTGGCTATCTGTTCTGATCTGTCAGGAAGTATAAGTTAAAAAAGCGTCCTTTTCGGGGCGCTTTTTTTGTTGTAATGATGAAAAGTGCTACCTTTGCGCCCGATTTCAAGCCGAAATAGCTCAGTTGGTAGAGCAACGCATTCGTAATGCGTAGGTCGCGGGTTCGAGTCCCGCCTTCGGCTCTTGGACGAAGGTGGGACTCGTAACCGCGACTAAAAAAAAGGTCAAAGCGCAGCGTGCTGCGCGGGTTCGAGTCCCGCCTTCGGCTCTTGGTAAAACGCGAGATTTGCTTGGCAAGTCTCGCGTTGTTTGTTCGTCCAGCACGAACGTACTCTAAAGGGTGAAAGTCCCAAAACCGCCCTGATAGTGGGAAGGTTACAGCCAAAGGCAAGGGTGTCCGCCACGAGACGGAATCTGAAGGAAGCCGGCGGCAAACATCTGGTCTGACGGACAG
>JAGHSY010000121.1 GCA_018065615.1 Candidatus Colenecus caballi
GGGCCGACAACCTGTTGCCTAACCCCTCCATTAAAAGACTCAATCTGCTCAAAAAAGTGAGCTAAAAAGAAAATGTTAACTTAACACCCTAGGACTGTCCCCATTGTGCAGTTTGTTAATTTTCCTTAAATGACTAAGAAGGTTAGTTCAACTAATCGACTAAGTTGTATATTTGCCGTATACAATCTGGTCGGATTATGAAGAGACTGACTGAAATCGAGACATTCATCATGGAGCAGTTCTGGATGAACGGTGCCATGACAGTAAGTGAACTTAGAGAACTGTACAGTGACCCCAAACCTCATGTCAACACCATATCGACACGTGTGCGCATACTTGAGAGCGACGGGTTCATAGGACATGAAAAGGCCGGCTCAGGTTACCGTTACCATGCCGCCATAAGCAGAGAACAGTATGCTGACAGCAACATGGACCGGCTGGTTTCGAGCTGTTTTGACAACTCATACATCAGCGCCGTGTCCGCTCTGGTTGATGACGAGAAGATTTCTGTCGATGAACTGGAGGAACTTGTACGGCGTATCAGATCCGGTAAAAGGACAGACTGAACAAGCAAGCCAATTCAACATATGGAAGCATTCCTCATATATCAGCTGAAGGTGGCTGTGCTGACAGCCGTTCTGGTACTGCTGTACCGCGTCTTTCTGAAAAAGCAGACATTCCACCGCTTCAACCGCGCAATGCTGCTTCTGATAGCCGTTCTGTCTGTAACCCTGCCTGCCATAAGGATCAGTGCCCTCAGGGCCGATATGCCCATACACGATACTTTCACCCATGACTCAGGCGGACATCAGTTTTGGGTCATCGGCCTGATTGCCGCATACTGTACAGGCATGATACTGTTTGTCGTACGGTATATAAAATCAATGAAATCAGTGGCCCGCCTGATAGATAGCGGACTTTATGCCGACCGCCGCGACGGGTGCGACGTGATAGAATCAGATGCTGTAAGCCAGCCCATGAACTGGATGCGCTATGTGGTCATGCCACGCGAATGGCTGGAATCTGATGATATGTCCATGGCATGGAAGCATGAATACCTTCACGCAAGCCGCCTTCATTCGCTGGATCTGCTGCTGGCCGATGCCCTGTGGGCCATGCAGTGGTTCAATCCGGCCATGAAACTGCTTCATGCCGAAATAGAGCTGATTCACGAATATGAGGCGGACCGTGCGGTTCTTGACAGCGGAACTGACCCCACCGGCTACAAACTGATGCTGGTCGATGCCGTTGCACAGAAGAAGGGCATAAGCATGGGCAACTGGCTGGGTAAATCAAAACTCAAGAACCGTATGGATATGATGGAAAGAAAGGAATCGGGCCGGTGGAACAGGCTGCGTGCCCTGTTCATTCCGGCAGTCGCATTCCTGTTCCTGTATGCAAATGCACAGACTGCGCCAGCACAGGATGAAGACTTCCAGGAGCCGGTCTTTCAGGACGGTAAGGTGTGGGTCTTCAAGGACGGAACCGCCAAGGTGGAGACCTCTGACCACGTGAGTGAGAGCATGAAGACCGATGATGTTGCCGCATATCTGAAGAGTTATGACGGATGCAGGACCACACGCATGACGCTGATGTACATGTATCCCATTCAGAGTCTTGCCCAGGCGCAGCCTCTGGCCGAACAGTTGGCAAAGGCCGGCATACGCATCAACGTGGCCAACAACGATGAGATGCTGGAGCACATGGAAATGCCTGAATTCCGCCTGGTCCGAATATACGGCCCTGAGTCTGACGGCAAGTACCGTTTTGAAATGATCTGCAACATGCATGAGGAACGCATCAGACACGCGTTTGACAAAAAAGCATATTCCCATGAAGACCTCTCCATATCGGGCGATGTCAGACTCATGCTCAAGTGGATTGACCTCTTTGACGGTCACGGACTGGCAATATATCCGTCAGACAGGATGCCTGTGACTGATTTGCAGAAATTTGCCTATGCGGCCTGGAAACGTGGAATAGAGCAGGTGTCAGTGGTGCAGACTGACGTTCAGCGCATTACGCTGATTCCTCAAGGAACGGAAATGGACAAGCTGTACGGAAATGACACTGCAGTCAAGGCTGTTGAACGGATGAATGCAAAGCATACCGTTTTCCCCAATGCCGTGGAGACAATAAAGAAACCGGAATCATCATACAATCCAGGCACTGCTTACGGCAACATTTCCAGAATTGTCCGCTGTAAAAACAAGACCGCAATAGTATACACCATCGATCAGGCTCCCGACATGTGGCTCAAGTCCGGGATGGAAAATGGCATTCTCAAATCTGGAGGCAGGGAATATCACCAGACCGGACGGTACGGACTGGAAGGATTCAGCGAAAAGTATTTCTGGAGTCCTGACTGGGGACGGTATGTGATGGTCGATTATTATCCGGCTCTTCCGGCCGATGTCATGGTCGCTGACCTTTGCGATGCCGACGGTGAGCCTGTCATAAGAAACCTGCAGCTGTCGAATGCCATTCCCGAAGACTTCTACGACAGTTTCGTGACAATGCCTTTGAAAAGCATGTATCTGCTCAAGACCCTAAAACAGTCCGGTGCCGATGGCGGATATGACTGCTTCAGTGTCAATGAAATTGAATTCAACGGCAGCGAAACTGTAATAAGCTGTGAAATGGAACTTTGGCAGCCGCGTTCATTCAAAGGCTACGTAAATGATTTCAGGATGATATTCCCCGACGGGACAGAGACAGCCGCCCTGCGCATTGACGGCGTGCCGGCAGGCAGGGATTTTGACCGGGGCGGAGACTATGTGAAAAACTACTTCCGGCTGGTCTTTCCCAAGCTTGACCCGGAGCTGTTCTCGGACAGTGAAAGGATAATCAGACTGACAGGAAACGTGTGTCACGAACCCATCGGGGTGGAACTGTGGAACGGTGATCTGATGAAAGGATATGAGTCCGATGCCGTCCGTTCGTACGTCGCCGCGCTGGACTCGTTTGCAACGGTGATGCCCCTGATTGGCGGCGATACGGAATCGGACTGGGCAGCTGACTGCATCCATGCCATGGCCCGGAGAATACTGGAGGGCAATATGGACTTCCATGAATCAATGTGCAGGATATATCAGATTCAGAACTATCTGGCTTACGGCATGACATATCCGCTGGCCATATTTGCCATGCGCACCGAACCGGAACTTGCCAAGTATGCGCTTGACATTATTGCCCGTGACGATTCGGCTTTCACGGAAATATCGAATGGAAGATTCAGTGATATGGAATTCATAAGGACGTATGGATTCATTTCGTTCTTCAACATCCAGCTGTATTACCATCTGTATGACAGGTTCATGAAGGAGGACATGCATAAGGACCCGCTCTTCGCCGACGCTAATCTGGGCCTGTACCAACAATATCTTGACATTCTGGACGGATTTGGTGACTGGACTCCCCTGGAGCGGGAGAAAACGTCCGCTGCCTTTGAGGGGGCCATGTTCTTCCATACGTTCTACCCCATGATTCTGGCCAATGCGCCTTCAAGGGAATATGCGTTACAGATCATGGACTATATTATGGAAGCTGCCGATTTCTTTGACGAACATTCCGTTCCGTTCTTTGAAGATACCCCGCAACCTATGTCGGACAGCGAATATAAGGCCTTTCTTATAAAAGCCACTGAATACAAGACTGCCCTGCTGGGAATGCTGACAAGGGAAATAGGCGCAAATGCTGAACGGACCCCGGAAAATGAAATCAGGAAACGGGTCAGCGCAATATACAGCCATGTCCTCAACGCTTATGTGCAGAAATGGGGCAATCCTGGAAATATTCCATCATCATACAGTTTCGATTCGCTGTATTTCTCAAAGGACCTTCTGCATCTTCAGGCTCTGGTGCACGACCTTGAGGACCAGTACGGGGGCCCCATATGCTGCGACTGTGACCACTGGATCCAGGCCCAGGACTATGACCATGACCTGGCGGCCAGAGTGCTGGACGTGAATATGACCGGCAAAGACAAGGCTGCGGCCGGAATAATCATACGCAACTTCGGGACAGACCATAACGTGACTTTGAGCCTGGTCCACGAGCGCGGTGACTGGTTCATTGACGACATGGAAACAAGTGGCAACACCCTGCGGGGTGACATGCTTGACGGCATTGAAATCTGCAGGCAGGACGGTCTGGTTCCACGGATCAGATAGGTTTGGAGACAGATCTCCAATACTCATTCACCTCCTTGTCGAGAGAAAGGATCCAGTCCTTGATTGTCGGAGATTCGCTTCGGATTCTCGCTCCGAGGATGTACTGGTAGCCTGCCGACTCCAGAAGCGCAACGTTCTTCGCGCTCATCAGTCCTGAGTCCGCAACCACCACGAAGTCCGTCAGGTTGAACCTCTGAACGAAGTCGTCGATTATCGGTATCATCGTGCGGCCCTCGTACTGGCTGCCGTTGAAGAT
>JAGHSY010000059.1 GCA_018065615.1 Candidatus Colenecus caballi
GTCTGTAGGAAGCCATCCCATGCCGTGAGACCACAGCAGCAGTCCGTAGTATTCGGACTTCCAGTCAGACAGGACATCATGAATGACATCGGACATGACACTTGGGTCAATGCTGCTCTGTCTGGGGTAGCGTTTCAGAGTGTCAATCTGCGAATCGTGAATGTGCAGCAGAACAGGACAGCTTTCAATGGTATCCTTGCGGTCAACGTATGCAATCAGGTTGCAGTTGCCCATGCTGTTTCCAAGTGACACTTTCATGGCCATGATATTGTTGAGCGCATTCTGGGCCCCAAGCTGGTTGTTCCCTGCCATATAGACAAGCAGGGTCATGGTGTCAGAATCCGTGATTTTCTGTGACTGGCCGCATGAGACCAGCATCAGCAGGACTAGTGAAAGTGTCAGCAGTTTTCTCATTGGCCGTTCTTTTAGGGATAATCAACTGATATGAGCCTGAGACTGCTGTTGAAACTCAGTTCCACACCATTGTCAAGAACAATCTCATAAAGCTTGCTGTCATGCTCAATGGACAGTATCAGGTTGCCGGGATAGTCGCGTGATACCATTTCACTTATCTTTTCCGGAATCAGTACAGCGGGAACAGCACCCTTTGTGCATGTGCATTCCGTCAGAGCCCCTGTCTTGGAGAACTGCAACTTTATGCCGCCGGAAAGCCTGACCTCATACTGTACAAGACTGGCTCTCTTTTCGATGGTGGCCTTCTTGACATTTGTGTCTGGAAAAGCCATGGCAATGATCTTCTGTGACCTGCCGGGCAGATCTTTGACGCTGATATCAATGTTTTCGGCCATTACGGGCAGGCCAATCATCAGGGCCAGAAATGGAATGAGAAGACGTTTCATTGCATTTATTGTCTTGGAACCAGCCTGCCGCCTCCTGAAATGGCATGCTCCATACCGCCCAGGGCTGCATTTGCCGGGTCATTGGAATCATAATATACGGTGAATTTGCCTTTCAGCTGTTTCAGCAGAGCTTTGTCCGCGGGCTCATCGAACTGGATGGAAGTGATGTATGAATCACCTGTCAGCTGCCAGCTTGAGTTCCTGTCAAGTACCAGCCTGATGACAGCGCAGGGATTGGCATCGGCATTTATTGCACCGGCGTATGATGCGCCTCTCAGATTCATGACCACAGAACTGATGCTGTCAACTGTAATGTTGCCCCTCATGTTCTGCTTTTCTGATGTAATGGTCACATCAGCTCCGTTCCTGCCCTTTTCACCCCACTCGTCAGCTTTGGCAATGAGCAGGTCCTTGGATCTCATGCTTACCGTATTGCCGCTGCGGAACAGGATTTCGGCTTTTGTGTTGCATGCCATAATCAAAGGCCCTTCACTTACTGAAAGCTTGTTCTTTGACAGTTCAAGTCTTGAACAGCCGCGTTCAGAGTCCGATGAAAACATCTGGAAACCGCAGTATCCGTTGCCGGTAAGCTTGTTTCCGTCAAGAATCAGGTTCCCACCGTCATCAATGTATGCTATGTTTGATTTTTCAGCGGTCATTTCACATCCTGTGGCACTCTGTGTCCCTGCAGTCCTGAACAATGGTGATGAAATACCTGTTGTCGAACCTGTTGTCATGCTTGCCGCAATTTTACCGCCATCAGTAAGGAAAGGCGTATTGAATGAGCCGTTGACAGTAAACACGGTACCGTCAAGTGTGACATATCCGCTGTCTATTGCACAGACTCCTGCCGAATTTGTCCTGTGAAGCCTTATTTCACCTTCATTGACCTTTGCTGTCGTACCGGAGCCTATGACCGTCAGGCCATCGGACTTGTCAATGTGTGAACATATCTCGCCTCCTTCAATGACAAGCTCGCTGCCGGTGGTGGCAGTCATGACGGAATTTATGCCGCTTCTGTGGTATTCGGGGGCAAAAGTTGATCCGGCTGTCTTGTTCAGCCTGTACTCTGTGACAATGAGATAAACATTGTTGCACGCGTGAATCACATTTTCATTTGACCTTACGCTTTCTATGGAATTATGGGAACGGTACTGCTCCTTCTGAACGTTTCCGTCACAGTATAATGTTGCTTGATAATCAGCAACTTGTGCACTTGCGGCTATTGCCGGTACAAGTGGCAGCAGTATGGTCAGCAAACGTATTCTCATATTGTATGTGTTATATTTCGTAAAGATAACATATATTTCTCTTATCCATACGTTTTGTAAAAGAAAAGGCGGCCATGGGACCGCCTTTATTCACTTGATGATTTCCAACTGCCTGAGCAGAGCTTCAGGTTCAGGGTCGTGACCGCGGAAGTCGCGGTACAGCGTTGCAGCATCGACGCTTCCGCCCATTTCAAGCAGATGGCGGAACCTGGCGGCTGTGGCCTTGTCAAAAATGCCTTTCTCCTCAAACAGAGAATAGCCGTCGGCAGCAAGGACCTCGGCCCACTTGTAAGAGTAGTATCCGGCTGCATAACCGCCGCAGAATATGTGTGTGAACGATGTCGAAATGATGCATTCCGGAATGGAAGGCAGCACATTGGTAGCAAGCAGAGCCTTCTTTTCAAAGTCCGGAACACTTTCCTGCGGCATTCCGGTAAGCGTGTGCCATGACATGTCAAGAATGCCGAACTGTATCTGACGCATGTGGTAATATGCTGACATGTAGTTCTTTGCAGCCTTTATCTTGGCAATCAGAGCATCCGGAATGGGTTCGCCTGTCCTGTAGTCCCTGGCAAAAGTCTTCAGGAAATCCTTCTCATAAGCCCAGTTCTCCATAATCTGTGAAGGCAGCTCCACAAAATCATGGTCAACGCTTGTACCGGTCATGGACGGATAACGGCCCTGTGCAAGAATGCCGTGCAGCGAATGGCCGAATTCGTGCAGCATTGTAGTGAATTCGTCATGTGTTATGAGTGACGGAGTGTCTGCTGTCGGCTTTGTGAAATTGGTCACCAGGCTGATGAACGGACGTTCCTCAACACCGTCCACAATACGCTGGTCACCGAATGAAGTCATCCATGCACCGTTGCGCTTGCTTGCACGCGGGAAGAAGTCTGCATAGAACAGAGCCAGATGCTTACCGTCAGCATCGGACACGTCATACACCTTGACATCGGGGTGGTAAACGGGAACATCAGCCTCCTTGAACGTTATTCCGTAAAGACGGTTGGCAAGGCTGAAAATGGCGTCTATGCAGTCTTCAAGGCGGAAATACGGCTTGAGTTCCTCATCGCTCAGGTCATACTTGGCCACGCGCAGCTTCTCTGCGTAGTAACTGAAGTCCCAGGGCATGATCTCACTGCCTTCAAATCCTATTGAATGTGCGTATTCATTCAGTTCGGCCACCTGCTGTTTTGCCACAGGCAGAGCGGGCTCGCGCAGTTTCTCAATGAAATCCCATACTGCGGCTCCGTTCTTCACCATGCGCAGTTCGGTCTGATAGTCTGCAAAATCCTTATATCCAAGCAGCTGTGCAACTTTAGTCCTAAGTTCAACGGTCTGACGGATTATCTCAGTATTGTCCCACTCATCACCGAAAGCGCGCGTGTTGTAAGCGCGGTACATCTTTTCCCTTAGGTCGCGGCGGTCGCTGTACTTGACAAAACCGCCATAGCTGGGTGCAGACAGGTCAAAAAGCCATCCTTCCACGCCCTTGTCCTTTGCAGCCTGGGCCGCCATGTCACGAATGAACCCGGGCAGTCCGATGAGTTCGTCCTCTGTGGTCAGGACCATCTGGAATGCATTTGTGGAAGCCAGCTGGTTCTTATTGTACTGGAGTGAAAGCAGGGAAAGCTGTTCGTTATACTTGCTGTACAGTTCCTTGTCAGAATCGCTCAGGTTGGCGCCGCTGCGTTCGAAAGACTTGTATGTATCTTCCAGAAGCTTCATCTGGTCATAGTCAAGATTCAGGTTCTCACGCTGGTCATAGACGGTCTTTATGCGTTCGAACAGTTTTGCGTTCAGGCTGACGTACATTGAAAATTCTGTGGTCAGCGGTGACACTTCCTCGGCAATCTGCTGCAGTTCGTCACTGGCATCGGCCTCAAGAAGGTTGTAGAAAATGCTGCCCACCTTATTAAGAGTGTAACCGGCAAATTCCAGGGCTTCAATTGTGTTCTGGAAAGTCGGGGCCTCAGGATTGGCCACAATGGCGTCAATTTCAGCCTTGCCCTCCTCTATGCCCTGCCTGAAAGCCGGCATGTAGTGTTCTGTTCTGATCTTGTCGAACTGCGGTGCTCCGTACGGGAGTTCCGATGGTGTCAAAAGTGGATTGTTCTGCATGTTGCAAGCTGTCATAAGCGTCAGCGCAGCCAACGCGATTGGTAATCTCTTCATAAATTCATTGTTTATACCGCAAAAATACAAAAAGTTGGACACCTTACGACTCACTCGTAAAACTGTCCAATAAAAAAGCAGTAAATTTGCTGTCAAATGAATTACCTGAAGATATCTGTTGCAGTCCTGTTGCTGGTGACACCCCACGTCATGCATGCACAGACAGATTCCCTGAACGTACTGCTTGATGAAGTCGTTCTTGAGGAACACCGCAACATCTCAGCCCTTCAGGGAAGCCTTGCCAGCGGCATAAGGATAGACACCAAGATGATAGCCGCCTACCCCAAGCTGTTCGGCTACACCGACCCCATGCGCTATGTGCAGTCGCTGCCCGGTGTCAGCACCAATTCAGAAAACACCGGCGGCCTGCATGTCCAGGGCAGCGAAACGTCACACAACCTTATTCTGCTGTCCGATGTCCCCGTCTATGGTCCCGCGCACCTGCTGGGATTCTTCTCCATGTTCAATCAGGACCATTTTCCCAACGTCGTGTTCAGCCTGTCGGACAAGTCATCCTTTCTTGGAGGCAGGCTGTCACTTGATCCGGCAGACACCATTCCATCAGGACCCGGCGGCACTGCAACCGTAGGCCTCATATCCGGCCAGGGCACCGTCACATTCCCCCTTTCGGACAGATCAGCCCTGACCATGTCAGTCCGCCGTTCCTTCATCAACACCTTCTACCGCGGTCTGCTGTCATTTGAAGGCAACCCCATAAGATTCGGGTTCACAGACGCCAACGCCACGTTCCTATATAAGCCCGATGCCAATAACACGCTGGACATCAACCTGTTCTACGGTCTGGACAAAGGTTTCTGCAACTATGGCGATTATGGGATATCGATGGATGCTGACTGGGGCAACACTCTGACATCGGCCAGATGGCGGCACCGGGGTCACGGCATCAGCATGAGCACATCGGTCTTCATGTCCCGCAGCCACGTCAACGCACATCTTGTCCAGGAAGCGGCCGAAGGCGTCATGCCGTCACATATCCACCATTACGGAGCAAAGTTCCAGCTGGTGCTTCCACATGCGCTGCAAATGGACTTTGAGGCATCATATTTCGATATAGAGCCACAGTCGCCAATGATTATGACCAACATTTCCGCTGATCCCGAACATGAACAGGCCTTATTGGGGACGGCAGCAGTACAACGCCGTTTCACCCTGGGAGATCTTGATATCACACCATCACTGCTGTTCACAGGATACACTGAGACAAGTTCAGGGAAAGCATATTTCAACCCGGATCCGTCACTGGAACTGTCATATGATATGTACAACCGCGGCTCCCTGACTCTGGAAGGCGGAAGGAAACACCAGTATCTCAACCAGACAGGCATGACAGACTGCGGACTTCCCGTTGAATTCTGGTTTGCCGCCGGACCGCATAACGACGCGCAGGAAGCCCTGTACGCGTCACTGTCCTATGACCTGCTGTTTGGCGGCGGCCGTTACAGCCTTTCTCTCCAGACCTACGGAAAACATCTTGAGAATCAGGTGGAATACACCGGATTCCTTTTTGACCTGCTTACCCACCCCTATGACCTTGACAGGAACATAACCGTCTGTTCCGGCTACAACTATGGTGCCAGCGTCATGCTGTCGCGCCAGTCAGGACGGCTCACAGGCTGGCTGGGCTATTCGTTCGGCCGTTCGCTGCGTCAGGGTGACGGTGTACGTTTCCCCAAGCTGTTCCCGTCTTCACATGAACGCATGCACGAATTCAATGCCGTCGCCAACTGGAAAAACGGCCGTTGGGACTTTGGCGCATCATTCGTCCTTGCTCAGGGACAGCCATATACACCTGCCAACTGCATGTATCTCATATCGAACTGCGTGATAGTTGATTACGGAGAATACAACTCAATCCGACTGAACCCGTACATGCGTCTGGACCTGTCCGCCACCTGCAATTTCAACAGGAAGGGACGTCTTGACCATGGCATCAACCTGTCAGTCTATAACGCCACCTGCCACTACAATGAGGTCTTGCAGTATCTGAACTATGACCCTGATGCCGGCACATTCTGCTATTCCAAGGCACATTTCATGGTACCTGTCATTCCTTCAATCAGTTACTTCTGCAGATTCTAGTCATGAAACGTTTCATATACATATTGACTCTTGTTCTGGCCGTTGCCTGCACACATGACAATACAACTGGCCTGACCGGTGACATACTGGCCATAGAAGGCTGGATAGAGTCCGATGCCAACCCAATGGTGTTCGTGACCAGTGCCGTCATGGCAAAGCAGGAAAAACAGAACGTCAGTGATCTGACCCAGCACCTGCTGCTCAACACCACAGTGAGCGTCACCACCGGAGGACGCACATACAATCTCTACCCTAAACTGTCCGATGACTATGCTCTCGGCATATATTTCACGTCAGACCGTGTTGTCGGCAAGGTTGGAGAAACGTATGAACTTGATGTCCGGTGGCGTGGAATTGAAGCCCATGCCTCAACCACAATCCTTCCCTGCGGCCAGCTTGACTCCATTGTCGTAGAAAGGTCTGCCGATGTTGATACGCTGTACGTCATAAAGGTCCACATTGCACCTGAACCGGAACGCCGCTACTACCGTTTCTTCAGCAAGGACATAGGGCGTGATTCCATCTTTGCCCCATCGTACATGGGAATATATGATTCTGGACTTGTCAGGCCAGAAGAGATGACATTCGTTGACCGCGGTGTCCAGAGACCGTTTTCCGTGCCGCAGTACTATTACCGGTACGGTGACAGTGCAGTCATCAAACTTGCTTCCATTGACTCTGCCGCATACGAATTCTGGAGCAAGTATGAAGAAAGTCAGACATTCTCAGGTGTCGCCCTGCTTCCCTACAGCAGCAACATGCCCGGCAACATAGACGGTGCCCTTGGCTACTGGTTCGGCTACGGCGTCACCACCTACTCCATCTCAATCCGCTGAAAACAAGCGAATTGACACTCTCACGTCTCACTCGTGAAATAAAAGACGGCCCCCGGAAAGGAGACCGTCCTGATATGTTGTTCAGTAAGGATGAGAAGCCGACGCCGAAGCCGCCCATGCCGCCGCCGAAGCCGCCCATGCCGCCGCCGAAGTC
>JAGHSY010000042.1 GCA_018065615.1 Candidatus Colenecus caballi
GTTGTAGGTATCCCAAAGCCCAAGTCCGATGTTCAGGAAAATGTTCTGTCCCGGACTGTTCAGCAGGAAAATGCCCACGCAGGCAATAGCCAGAAGCGCAATCACCACCGGACTGGAGAAAGGAATGCCAGCCAGCGCGCACACGCCCACTGTCACCAGCAGAACCAGCCACCCAATGGTGCTCAGGGCCGATTTGAACCCGCACTGAATGCTCAGGTTCACAGCCTTGACGCCCATGCCGAACAGTATCTGAACCACACCTATGCAAAGTGACACGGTGAACATGGTCGAATTGTCAGTATAGAGCAGCTGCTTCATCTTCTGGATGAACGGAATGTCAATGTCATAGATGTTGAATCCGAAGAACGTGCCCGACAGCGTGCCGCACAGCATTGTACTTGCGCCGAACAGCACCACCAGCCATTTTGAGAAATTGGGGTTGATGAGCTGGAACAGCTTTGTGAACACCGGCAACGCCACAATCATGAGCAGGCCGTAGCCCATGTCGCCCAGACACAGGCCGAAGAACAGCATGAAGAACGGTGCGAACAGCAGCGTCAGATCCAGTTCCTGGTATGTGGGCAGCATGTACAGCCTGGTCAGCGGCTCGAACAGTTTGGCAAAACGGTTGTTGCTCAGTCTGATCGGAATGTCGTCATCGGGCTCGGGGTCACTCACGTCAAAGAACGCGTCAGCCTTTTCCAGGGCCGATGAGACCTGTCCCACCTGTGCTGCTGGAATCCAGCCCTCAAGAAGCAGCAGGCTGTCAGCGGCCACGGACTCTCCGGTCAGGCGTACACGCCCAAAGTCAATGCGGTTCTCAAGGTCAAGCACCGCATCCTTCAGTGCCTGTCCTCCGTCTGCGGCCAGGGCGGCCATACGTGAGGGAATGTCTGCAATTGCGGCACTCACCTTTTCCGTTTCCGCAGCCACCTTACTTAGTGAAGTCTGCGGCAGACGGCACAGTTCAGCGTCAATGTCCACAGCCGTACCTGCATGTGTCACAGTCACGAAACCGACCTTCTGCTTGTCAGAAAAAATCTCAATGGCGCCATACTTTTCGGCCCACTCTTCCCTGAACGCCATGAGCGGACAGGTAAAGAAGCGGACGTCATAGCCGGCGGACTCAAGACGCTCTATCTGTGACGGTTCAAAGTCACCCCATGCCTCAAGCTGTGCGCTCTCACGTGACAGCTGCTGCAGGCGCTGCTCCAGCTGCGCCTTTTCGGCAAGCAGAGAATCATACGCAGCAAGGACATCGGCATAACCCATTGCCCGGCCTGAGCCATCGCCATAAGAGGAAAGCTCGCGCAGCGCGGTTCTGCATCGGCCTAAAAGCCGGATATCCTGCTGCAGGTCAGCGTTCTGCACCGTGCCCTGCTGTTTCTGTATCACGTGGACCACGCCAAGGGAGCGCAGCTGCTCAAGGAATGCGTCATACCTTCCGGCCAGGACCAGGAAGGTCATCTTCTTCATTTTCTCTATCATAGCTCTGCCTCCTCCTGTTTTTTGGCGTTCTCACGCTGTTCAAGAAGCGACTTCAGGATTTTCTGGCTGGACTTGGACAGATTCTCCTCGTCCTCCATGAAGCGCTTAATCTTTCTGATGGCTTCCTCGTAACCCGGAATCTGCACCTTCTCAAAAAGGTTCACCTTCTGCGTGGTCTTCTTGCGCGCCTTCTCCAGCAGCTGGAGCTTGGCGGTCGTGAATTCGCACAGAATGGCCGCATGGGCCAGGTCCTGCAGTATGCTGATGCCGTCATAATACCATTTGGGCTGGCTGAACAGACTGAACGGAGTCACCTCAAAATCAACCTTGTCAAGCACCGGAATGCGTGTTCCGGCAATCTTGCGCACATTCAGGCTGACATCCCTGACGCGTATCAGGGACGGATTGAACTCGTTCCACAGCGCGAACATGGAATCATAGCGGGTAATGCTCTGCTCCAGTTCGGCCTCCAGTCTGACCAGATCGTCCTTGCATTTCTTCACCTCAACGCGCAGCGCGCTCTCCTTGCTCTTTATTATGGGCAGGGTGCGCTTGCGTATCTTGAGCTGTTTCTCAAGAACCTGAAGCGAAGTCTTGTTATATTGGAACCTGATGGCCATAATATAGTCCGATGTGGTTAGTTCTTGGGCCAGTACTGTTCCACAAGGGCAGCCTTGATGTTGACCTCATCGGGCTTGAAGTACTTGGCAAACAGACCCCAGGCCACGTCAAGCATCTCTGTGGTGTCCAGATTGACGTCAATGGCCAGCAGCCGGCTTGAATAGTCCTTGGCAAAGGCCAGGGCGCGCTCGTCATAGTCTGTCAGGTCAAAGCCGTTCTCGACCTTGGTCTTTGCGTTCGATGCATCGGCATACAGGCGGACTGCGGCGTTCATGACCTGCGGGTGGTCGGCGCGCGTCTTCTTGCCGTTCACAAGCTGCTTGAGTCGTGAAAGCGAGCGGAACGGGTCAACGATTACCTTGCCTATGTCACTGTCGCGGCGCAGGAACAGCTGTCCTTCTGTAATGTAACCGGTGTTGTCCGGTACGGCGTGCGTAATGTCACCGCCGGACAGCGTGGTCACGGCAATGATGGTTATGGAACCGCCTGATGGGAACTGTACGGCCTTTTCGTAAATCTTGGCAAGGTCCGAATACAGTGAGCCGGGCATGGAGTCCTTTGACGGAATCTGATCCATACGGTTGGACACGATTGCCAGGGCATCGGCATAACTTGTCATGTCACTGAGAAGCACCAGCACCTTTTCATTCTTCTGCACGGCAAAGAATTCGGCAGCCGTCAGGGCCATGTCCGGAACCAGCAGACGCTCAACGGCCGGGTCTTCGGTCGTGTTCATGAATCCTATGATACGGTCCATGGCGCCGGCGTTTGAGAACACGTTCTTGAAATACAGGTAGTCGTCATTCGTCATACCCATGCCGCCCAGGATTATCTTGTCAGCCTGCGCGCGCATGGCCACCGTTGCCATGACCTGGTTGAACGGCTGGTCAGGGTCAGCAAAGAACGGAATCTTCTGGCCTGACACCAGCGTATTGTTAAGGTCGATGCCCGCAATGCCGGTAGCAATCAGTTCAGAGGGCTGCTTGCGGCGTACCGGGTTCACTGACGGACCGCCAATCTCGACCTCCTGCCCCTCCACAGCGGGACCGCCGTCAATGGGGTCGCCGTATGCGTTGAAGAAACGTCCGGCCAGACTCTCGCTGACCTTCAGTGACGGGGCCTTGCCCATGAACACGACCTCGGCGTTTGTGGGAATGCCGTTCGTGCCCTGGAACACCTGCAGCGTGACTTCATCGCCTGAAATCTTTACAACCTGTGCCAGACGGCCGTCTATCACAGCCAGTTCGTCATAACCCACGCCCTGTGCCTTGAGCGAACAGGTGGCCTTGGTTATCTGACTGATCTTTGTATATATCTTCTGGAATGCCTTTGTTGTCATAGCTGGAAGTGTTATGCGGTTCTACGTTCGGCAAGAAGAGCGTTCAGCTGCTTCTCATATTCAAAGTACTTCTCAGACTCGAACACGGAATAGTTCATCTGCTTGCACAGGTTGATGACCTTCTTGAAATAGTCAATGACCTCAAGGAAATTGTCAAACCTGAATTCCGTGTGGCAGATGTCTATGACGCGGTTCACAATGGTCTCCTGGCGCTCCATGGGGGTCACGGCGTCAATGTCGTCAAACGCATCCTGCTGCAGGACAATGAAATCAATCAGTTCCGACTTCCAGAACGTCACGTGGTAATCCACGGGAACGCCGTCATCGCCCAGAATGTTTATCTGTTCCGATATCTCCTTGCCGCGCAGCAGACGTGTCTTCAGTTCGTTGACCTTGCCAGTCCAGTCCGCGTTGATGCGGCCGGTAATGTACTCCTCGAACTCCGGATAGTCCAGGTACTTGGAGTATGAGTCAATTGGGTTGATGGCCGGGTAGCGCTTGCGGTCAGCGCGCTCCTGCTCAAGAGCGTAGAAGCATCGGGCCACCTTCTTTGTATTCTCAGTCACCGGTTCCTTCAGGTTGCCGCCTGCAGGTGACACGGTTCCAATGAACGTGATGGAACCCGGCTGGCCGTTGTTCAGGTACACATATCCGGCGCGGCCGTAGAAGTTTGCAATTATTGATGAAATGTCCATAGGGAACGCATCGGGTCCGGGCAGTTCCTCCATGCGGTTTGACATTTCGCGCAAGGCCTGTGCCCAGCGGCTGGTCGAGTCAGCCATGAGCAGCACCCTCAGACCCATTGAACGGTAATATTCCGCAATGGCCATGGCCGTATAGACCGATGCCTCACGTGCCGCAACAGGCATGTTCGATGTGTTTGCAATGATGATGGTGCGCTCCATGAGCTTGCGTCCGGTGTGCGGGTCATCCAGCTCAGGGAATTCCGTGAAAATCTCCACCACCTCATTGGCACGCTCGCCGCAGGCTGCAATGATGACTATGTCGGCCTCGGCCTGCTTTGAAATTGCGTGCTGGAGCACCGTCTTGCCGGTACCGAAAGGTCCGGGAATGAAGCCGGTGCCGCCCTCGACAATGGGGTTCAGCGTATCTATTGAACGCACGCCCGTCTCAAGCAGCTTGAAGGGGCGCGGCTTTTCAGCGTAGTTGGTCATGGCCAGCTTTACAGGCCATTTCTGAATCATGTTCACGTCAAGGGTCTGACCCTTTGCGTTCTCAAGCACCGCAATGGTGTCAATGATACGGTACTGGCCGGCAGGCACTATTGACTTTACCGTCCATTCGCCTTCCAGCTGGAACGGGGTCATTATCTTGAGCGGCTGGAAATTTTCCTCCACCTTGCCCAGCCATGCGCTGGCCTTGACCTTGTCACCGGCCTTTGCCAAGGGTTCGAAATCCCACAGACGGTCGTTGTCAAGCGGATATGTGTACTCACCGCGCTTCAGGAATACGCCTGTCATCTTGTCCAGGTCATTCTGAAGGCCGTCAAAGTTGTGTGACAGCATGCCGGGACCAAGGGTCACCTCAAGCATGTGGCCTGTGAATTCGGCCGGCGCACCGACCTTCAGGCCGCGGGTGCTTTCAAACACCTGCACATAGACGTTCTCGCCCACCACCTTGATGACCTCGGACATAAGACGGTCGCCGCCTGTCTCAATGTAGCAGATCTCATTCTGCGCAACAGGGCCGTCCACCTTCAGTGTGACCATGTTGGCAATGACTCCGCAAACTGTTCCTTTTGTAGCCATTTATTTGATTTTTAATTGTTTCCGAATTCTGCGGGCACTTCAACCTGCCCTTTCAGTCCGCCTATGAGCTGGCGGAAAAGCTGCTGGCCGCTTTCACGGTCCAGTGACAGCCAGCGCTGCACCATACCCAGCCGCACCATGTATGAGAACAGGCGCTCAATGCTGAAATAATGGAAGAAAGTGTTCTCCTCAAGCCAGTTCCAGCGCAGCATGTCAGTCTTGCGCTCACGCTGTGCCAGATCCTGTTCATCCTGCAGGCGCGCAATGTCATCAAAGCACGTCACCACGCCCGTCAGTCCCCAGTCACGCGCACCGCTTACACGCAGCGCCTGCGCCACCTCTGTGTCACCCACAACCAGTTTCTGAATGTCCAGCCCGTACTTTCGTGCCGTGAACGCCGCCTGAATGTTGTTAAGGTCAAGGTTGAAAGCGTACCAGTCGTGTATGAACGCGTTCTTCCGGCCCATGGCGTATTCATAGAACATGCCCAACAAGCGGTCCGATGCAAACGCGGCCCTGTCCTGCCAGGAGTCCGTAACGTATTCACACACAAAGTCATACATGAACTGCGGGAATGCGTCCGGGCATTTCTCTTCGGCCTTTGCGGCATCAATGAGTTCCTGCAGACGTGCGTCATCGGCCTTGCCCTCAAGCACCTGAACCAGCGCGCGGCAGTCGTCCTCCAGCGGCAGCAGGTCCAGAATGCGGCGGTCCACGGCGCTTACACCGCTACAGACATCCTCACGGAATGACTCCAGGGTATAAGGAGCCTTGCCGTCATCGAATGACAGGTCTGCAAGGCCGGCAATCAGATAATAGTAGTTCCTGCCCATCAGAACAGAACATCGACCAGCTGCTGGCGCAGCAGTGACTTGAACCAGTTTTCAAATTCCTCCTGACCGAAATTCACCTTGTATGAACCGTCTGCGGGCTGGATTGAGAAAGCGGCGGCCTGGCCGTTCACCTTTTCAATCTTCACGCCGCCGTCCAGCAGGTCCTTGGCCTTTGCCATGAAGTATTTCTTCAGGTCATCGGCCGCAGCGGTAGAAATTACAATATCCTGATTCCTGGCCCATTCCTGCGCCATGGCAAGAATGAATGCGTTGAACGCATCCTTGTCAGCTGTGAATCCTTTCACAGATTCTTCCACAATCCTGTCTGTAACTACAGTGGCAATCTCGGACTTCAGGGAGTCAACTGCCTGTGCGGCATACAGTTTCAGTTCCTTGCGCATGTTCTCCTCATTGGCAGCGCACTGTTTTTCTGATGCAGCTAAAATTTCATCGGCCTGCTTCTGCGCGCCGGCCAGAATCTGCTCCGCCTGCTCCCTGGCCTGAGCCACAATGCTGTCAGCCTGAGCCTGTCCCTTGGCGACACCCTCATTGTAGATGATGTCTGTCAATTCCTGAATTTTGGTGTTCATATAGCGTTATTGTTTTAGTTTTCGGTCAATAGGCTAGCAAATTTAGCCAATTTACGTGAAACACCATATTATATATACAAGAAAGTTTCAGCTCTTACGACTGAGACGTAAAACTGTCCAATTTTCAATATGCCACCACAGCACTCCACAACGCCCTTTTGACTTTTCGTCAGTTTTACGTCTCACTCGTAAGGGTGTCCAAAAATGGCAGAACAGCACGTATCGGATTTTTCCCTATCTTTGCAATGTTCACTTTTGGAGTCATTTCCGGCACGCGCGCCGGCGGTGGCTCCTTTTTTGTTTAACCATTAACACAATTTTACTATGAATCAAACAGAAACAGAGACCATGATTCAGGAGTTCTACCCCGAAGGGTTCGTTTACATTGACCTGAAAAACGACTTCGCCTTATCCTCCACTTAAGATAACGCAACTTATCACAAGTATATTGTTATCACAAGTATGCTTGTGCAGTTTGTATAAAACATTGATTGTAAATACTACTTGCAGTTTTACACTTGTGATAA
>JAGHSY010000083.1 GCA_018065615.1 Candidatus Colenecus caballi
TCTATACTCCGAATTCACAGGACGGTCTTAAACGTCTTGACTGGCGCATGCGGTGGGAGGATGAATTCCGGGGCTATCTTATGGGACTGGCGTCAAGGAAAGGCGTTGTCGTGTGTGGTGACATGAATGTGGCGCATAATGAGATTGACCTGGCCAATCCTGCCACCAACCATTTCAATGCGGGTTTCTCGGACCAGGAGCGTGAAAAGATGACGGTTCTGCAGGCATCGGGCTTTGTTGACAGCTGGCGCATGCAGCACCCCACGCAAGTCCGATATTCATGGTGGTCATACCGCATGAATGCGCGTGAAAGGAACGTGGGCTGGAGAATTGACTATTTCCTTGTATCGGACCCGATGGCCGGACGGATTGTGTCAACGGACATTCTCTGTGACGTTTACGGGTCGGATCACTGTCCTGTGGAACTGGTCCTGAAGGACTGAGTTACCGGTACTGCCTGTCCATCAGGAACTTGTAGATTGCCATGAAACCGGCGAATTCATGGGCACCGAATGACTGCTCCAGCTCTATGGTGGCACCACCATCAATGAACCTGTCAAGTTCTTTCTTTACGCTGTTGTAGTAGATTACAATGTCATCAGGGCTGTAAATCAGGTGTGTGGGGTGTCCGGGCTGCCAGCCGCGGCTCAGATTGACGTGCTCCATGGTCTGCAGCAGGAGCTGGCTCTTTGGGTTGTCCGTGGCCAGTGTGCCGTCTGCGTCAAACATGTCGGGAGCCAGTATGCGTCTCATGTAACCGCCTGTGACTTCTTTCAGGACTGCCCGGAGCGGGTCTCCTGCCATGAGTTTGCGCCTGAAACATTCAGTGATGGTGCAGGTTACGCTGTCAATGGTTACGGTGCCGGTGTTTACGGCTTCTGACAGGAAGTCTTCAAGACTGTATTCCGACTGTGTTTCAGGAAAGACTGCAAAGATGGTCGATACCATCATCAGGGCTACGAACGGGTATTCCAACTGGTCTTTTTCCGTGTATTCCATAAACAGGTTCCTGACATCGATGGGACAGATCGATGCATAGGTCCTGAAATCGGGAAGCACATCTCTGACAGACTGAGGACACTGGTCCGATTCATAGTATTTCAATGCACCAAGGGCGTGATGTCCGCCAAGCGATATGCCGAAATTCCATGTTTTTGCATCGGACTTGAATGTGATGCCTTTGGACTCAAGGAGCTCTTTGGCGGCTATTGCGGCGTCAATGGACTGGCGGCCTTTGGTGAAGGCGTCGAAATAGGGCACCCAACGGTCGCTCTGCACTCCAAAGCCTTCAATGTCAGTGGATACCACAGCCTGGTTGAGTGCTGCTCTGGCTGCGACTTCAAGCCCGGGCTGGCCCGTGTTGTCAACCAGCTTGACCTTGTCGTTGAATATGGTTAGTCCGTTCAGCGGGGGGCGCTGGCGGGAATCGTTGAACATGGGGTAGGCCACCATGCCGGACAGTGTGGCGGAATCACCTGCAGCAAGTACGGAACGGTATGTGAAATAATGCTGTTCTATATGCCAGGGAGCATTGTCCGGGTTGTCAAATTCCTGCTTCTGGATGTATGTGAGCATCTCTATCAGGGTGTTGATGAAGTAGGCGGCAAAATCTTCGTAGCCCTTGAACAGGTCAAGATATTTTACCAGAACAATCTGACTGACCTGGCCGATTGCCTGTGACGTGCACAGGTATTCCTCTACAAGCCTGTGAGGCGTGTCTGCAACCTGCGGGCTGATGTCCTTCTCTTTTGAACATCCGGCGGTTGCCAGCACGGCGCCGGCTGCAAGATATGCAGGAAACTTTCTAATTTTCATTCTGCAGTCCAAGCGTTTTAGAAT
>JAGHSY010000041.1 GCA_018065615.1 Candidatus Colenecus caballi
TTAGTTACAAGCGTAGATGCGTCGCTTAACGCATCACTAGTATATTTGCATATATGGATTTTGAAGAATATATCAGGCAGAGCGAACCCGGCAGAAAGGAAAGAGCCCAGGTCTGGAAGACTGCTATAGGCCTTCAGGCCGTTGACGGACTGAAGACATCGGACTATCTGTACGAGACCGCCTGCAAAAACATTGAAGGTGACATTTCAATCAAAGAAGCCCAATCACTGATAGATTCATATTATGTTTCAAAGTCCAAACGTAATGAATCCGATTCGGACAGGACTGAAGAAGCCGACAAGGTTTCTGGAAGAATAGCGGAAATTCTGTCGGAAAAGACCTTTTCCCTTACTCCTGCACAGTACACATCCATACATCGAAGGCTGTTTTCCGGCATTTTCAAGTTTGCCGGTCAGATCAGGACTTGGAACATAACCAAAAAAGAATGGGTTCTCAACGGAGAAACGGTTCTATACGCAAGCGCTGACATGATTCGCGAAACGTTGGATTATGACCTTTCTCAGGAAAAGTCTTTCAGTTATGACAGTCTGTCAATGGAAGAGTCCATACGTCATTTTGCAGTCTTCATTTCAAATCTATGGCAGATTCACGCTTTTGCTGAAGGGAATACAAGAACCACAGCCGTATTTGCCATAAAATACCTGCGTTCTCTAGGATTCAAAGTCAGCAATGACATGTTCGCTGACAATTCCTGGTATTTCAGAAACGCTCTGGTCAGAGCCAATTACAATAACATTGCCGCCGGAATACACGAAACAACAGAATTTCTGGAACTGTTCCTGCACAATCTGCTGCTGGGCGAAAGCAATGAACTGAAGAACAGAAATCTTCACGTCTCAATTCAAAGTATCAAGACCGATGTTTCAAAGTCTCAAAATGATACTTTGAAACTGACGGCTGATGAAACTTTGACTCTGAAATTGCTGAAAGACAATCCTCATGCCACTCAAGCCGATATAGCCGCCCGAATAGGCAAATCACCGGCTACAGTCAAAAGACTCACCATGGCCCTACAGCGCAAAGGTCTTCTGACACGCCGTAACGGCAGACGCGATGGCTGGTGGGAAGTTTGCACAGGACTTTAACCATTATGGAAACGACTTTCATTTCCGATGCTGAGCATTACTCCAAGGTTCTGGACGCTGCGACAAAGGCACGCCGGACCCTGTGGATAGGCACAGCTGACATCAAGGACCTGTACGTCACCCAGGGCAAGACCGAAAAGCCGTTCCTTGGGGTTTTATCGGACCTCATAGGCAAAGGCGTGAGCATCCGGCTTATCCACGCCAAAGAACCCGGGCAGCAGTTCCGTGAGGACTTTGACCGCTACAGGAATCTTGCCGCCGGTCTGGAGCGCGTGCTCTGTCCCCGCGTCCATTTCAAGATAATTGTCATTGACTGCAGGACCTGCTACATTGGCAGCGCCAACCTGACCGGCGCCGGCATGGGCATGAAATCCCCTAACCGCCGCAACTTTGAGGCCGGAATACTGACCGATGACCCAGACATCGTGGCCGCAGCAATGGAGGAATTCGACAAGGTCTGGCGCGGAGGAATGTGCGCCAAGTGCCAGCGCAGAGCGTTCTGCGGGGACCCGATAGCCTGTCTTTTCTGCCGGCATTGGGACAGAACAGCACAGTAGGCGGAACAGTGACAGATGACAGCGGCTCTCCTATGCCGTATGTGGCAGTGATGCTTGAAAAGGACGGCAAAATCATTGCAGGTTCCATATCCGATGACTCCGGCAAATTCACGGTCAAAGGAACTGCCGGCCAGTACACCCTGTCGGCGGAATTCATCGGATATGAAAAATTTGCCCGCACCATTTCACTGGTTCCGGGAAAGAACGATGCGGGAACAATAACGCTGAAAGAGTCGGTGCAGAACATTGGCGAAGTAACGGTTGTGGCCAAGGCCGATGCCAGAAAATCATCAGTCGAGCACACAAGCATAAATGCCGAGGCCAGCATGGCCGGCTCCAAAGGATCCGTGCTGGATATCCTGCGCACGGCATCATCGGTCCACGTCACGGCCGATGGAGACATATCGGTCAGGGGCAACAGCAACATACTTGTGCTGCTGGACGGTGTTCCCACAACCATGACAGACCTTGCCGCACTGCCGTCAGCAACTGTCAGTAGTGTGGATATAATCACCAACCCCGATGCCCGATATGACGCAGAAGGCACAGGCGGCATAATCAACATAGTGTCAAAGAAACAGACCGCAACCGGACTGAGCGGGATGGCCGGAGCCAACTACGGGTTCAATCATTATTTCAACGGCAACCTGGCGCTGTCCTGCAACCGCCCCAAGACCTCATGGAGATTCAATTACAACACGAAATATGAGGATGACGTCATTGACGGATACCTGCACCGCCGGTTTGTCTCAAACGGCAACAGCACCACCCAGCTGATCGGTTCCGAAAAGACCACTTTCAACACGAACATCGGTCTTGGCGCCACATTCCGTATTGACAAGAAAAACACGTTGGGGACTAACGTGAAGCTTGCAATTCCACGGCTGAACACCGTGCAGGATTTCCACAACACATATCAGGCCGGCGGGACATCACGTGAAGAGAACAGATACAGCGATATATCGTGGAACCGCGAGAACATTGACGCGGGCCTCAACTGGCGCCACATAATGACCCCGGATGCATCGGAATTCACCGTTGCCGCAAACGTGTCAAAGATATGGGGCCACAGACCGTCATACTACTATCTTGAAGGCCAGCCGGTGAACAAGTCTGTTTCAGGCGGCAGTCCCCTGAATTCATCCGTCCAGACCGACTTCAAGTTCACGGGGGCGCATGGCGTTCTTGAAACCGGAGCCAAGGTGTCATTCAGACGCAATGCCCAGAATTCCGATTTCTACAGGTATGACGCGGGGGTATGGGCTCCGGACATGACTTACAGCACAGACCTGATACATCAGGAATACATCCCTGCCGCATACGTCCTGTTCACCTCAAAAGCGGCCGGGCAGTTCTCATACAAGGCCGGTCTGCGTGCCGAATACAGCATTGTGACGCTGCACAGCGACAAGGACCGTCTTGACACGACAGACGGCGACCTGTTCCTGGCCCCCACACTGTCCGGCACTTATCGGATTTCTGAAAGCCAGAGCCTGTCGCTGGCTTATTCACGCAGAATCGGCCGCCCCACCTACCCGCAGCTCAACCCGTACATGAGCAT
>JAGHSY010000074.1 GCA_018065615.1 Candidatus Colenecus caballi
AGACCAAACCTTGAACAAAAAGGTGCCGTTTTTTGTTCTTGGAATACGGTTTCGCAGAAGACATGTGTCTCAGAAACCTTGTGAGCGGGGTGTCATTTTGAAAACCGGAATACTGGAACAAAATACAGGCACTTTGTGTTCCAGGATTTCTTAAACAGAGCGGGCAGACGCCAGTGACGGCAAGGCGGATTCACATGGCACCCATTCGGGTCTCCTGTGCCTCGGGAAACGCCCGAGGCAGAACACGGTCCATGTGTGAAAAGCCCCCTGTGACTCGGTAAAAACCCGAGTCACAGAAAGAAATACGTTCAAAAACGCTGCCTGACTCGGGATATCCCCGAGGCACAATTGGTACGAACCTGCGCATCATCTCCCCCCCTGAAATATCCACTGGGAGCATTTCTGATTCAAGATTGTCACGTCAAAGAAAGCCCGGCCTCAAAAGAAGCCGGGCTTTCATATTGCAAGGGGTTATCCCTATCAGGCACCAAAGTTGTCGAACATGATATCCTTAGACTCAACGCCGAGTGAATCAAGCAGGTCTATCACGGTCTTAGCCATCATGGGAGGTCCGCACAGGTAGTACTCAATATCTTCGGGAGCTTCATGCTGCTTGAGATAGGTATCGCCAAGAACTGGAGCAATGAAGCCTGCAGTGTACTTGACACCCATTGCATCGGCCTTGGGGTCCGGACGGTCCAGAGCCAGATGGAAATGGAAGTTAGGATATTCCTTCTCAAGAGCCAGGAAATCATCCATAAAGAAGACTTCGTCAATTGCACGTGCGCCATAGAAATAATGCATTTCGCGGTCACGTGTATGCAGGGTCTTGAGCATGTGCATGATCTGAGCGCGCAGAGGAGCCATACCGGCGCCGCCGCCTACCCAAATCATCTCCTTCTTGGAGTCGAAGCGCGGATGGAATTCGCCGTAAGGGCCGCTCATTGTGACCTTGTCACCAGGTTTCAGGTTGAAGATGTAGGTCGATGCGATACCGCAGGGAACATCCTGGAAACCGACCTCGGGTTTCGGCTTGAAAGGAGGAGTGGCTATACGTACCGTAAGGGTGATGATGTCGCCCTCATCTGGATAGTTGGCCATTGAATAGGCACGGATGGTAGGCTCATCGTTCTTCTGCTTGAGATCAAAGAGTCCGAACTTCTCCCATGCCGGAATGTACAGGTCACCTATGAGTGAACGGTCATAGTCAGCATACTTGATGTCATATGTGGGGATCTTGATCTGAGCGTATGAACCGGGCAGGAAGTCCATGTGTTCGCCTGCAGGAAGCTTGACCTTGAACTCCTTGATGAAGGTGGCCACGTTCCTGTTGGAGATAACTTCACACTCCCACTCCTTGACGCCAAGCACACTGTCGGAAACCTTGATTGAAAGGTCACCTTTGACCTTGCACTGACAGCCAAGACGCCAGTTGTCCTTGATCTGCTTGCGTGAGAAATGACCCTTTTCAGAATCAAGGATCTCACCGCCGCCTTCTACCACCTGACACTTGCACTGGCCGCATGAGCCCTTGCCGCCGCAGGCTGAAGGAAGATATACGCCGTTCTCGGCAAGAGTGCTCAGAAGGCTTGCTCCTGAATTCACTTCCAGTTCCTTATCACCGTTCATTGTGATCTTGACCTTGCCGCTTGCAACAAGGTATCTCTTTGCCACCAGCAGAATGACGACCAGCAGCAGGATGACGGCCAGGAACACTACTATACTTGAAATATACAGATTGTTCATATCGGTACCTTATTTATTAAATTGAAAGACCGGAGAAGCACTGGAATGCCAGAGCCATAAGGCCTACTGTAATAAAGGTAATGCCGACACCCTTCAGAGGCTTTGGAACGTCAGCATACTCAAGTTTCTCACGAATGGCTGCAAGGCAGACAATTGCCAGAGCCCAACCGATACCTGAGCCAAGTGCAAAGGCAACTGAGTCACCGAAGCATGCAATAGCCTGAGTGTCAGCTGGGTCCATGCCTATGCGCTGCTGCATGAACAGGCTGCCGCCCATGATTGCGCAGTTCACGGCAATCAGCGGGAGGAATATGCCCAGTGAAGCATAGAGTGACGGTGAGAACTTCTCGACCACCATTTCAACCAGCTGGACAATACCTGCAATCACGGCAATGAACAGGATGAAGCTCAGGAAATCAAGTCCCAGAGGAGCCAGGACCTTGGTCTGAAGCAGATAGTTGACAGGAAGAGTGATGAGCTGTACAAAGATGACGGCTGCACCAAGTCCCAGAGCGGTCTTCACGTTCTTGCTTACTGCCAGGAATGAGCACATTCCCAGGAAGAAGGCGAAAATCATGTTGTCGACAAAAATCGACCTTACCAAAAGACTGAAAAAATGTTCCATAGTTTCTTCCCGCTCTAAAGATTATTTTTCCTGTAAGTCCTTGTTTATTGAACGGTGGATCCAGATCACGCAGCCTACCAGGATAAGAGCCATGGGGGCCATGATCATGAAACCGTTGTTCAGATATCCGTGGTCATAGCACCACTGCGGTACTACCTGGAATCCCAGCAGCTTGCCGCTTCCGAAAAGTTCACGTACAAATGCAACCACCACCAGTATTGCAGCATAGCCAAGACCGTTGCCAATACCGTCAAGGAATGATTCCCATGGACCGTTCTGCATGGCAAAAGCCTCAAGGCGACCCATCAGGATGCAGTTTGTAATGATAAGTCCGATGTAAACGGACAGCTGAACGCTGACGTCATATGCGAAAGCCTTCAGAATTTCACTGACTATAGTAACCAGAGCGGCCACGACCACCAGCTGGACGATGATACGGATACGGTTAGGTATGGTATTGCGCAGCAGTGAAATGATAACGTTTGACATAGCCACGATGATGGTAACTGACAGACCCATGACAATGGCCGGCTTCAGCTGTGAAGTGACGGCAAGAGCCGAACAGATACCCAGAATCTGGACTACAACAGGGTTGTTGACCCAAATTGGCTGTTTTAAAGCCTCATTATTCTTGTTTGCCATATTCCTTTTCTTCAATTATTCAACATTATGATGTTTTTCGCAATCACCGCTGCACTCGCCTTCCTTGCCGCACTGTCCGGTCAGGAAAGGAATGTAAGCTGAAAGCACCTTATTAATCATAGCGTCCACGCCGTTCGATGTCATTGTGGCACCGGTAACGCCGTCAACCTGGAACGGAGAATTCTTGTCTGCCTTTCCGGCCTTGACGACCTTCAGACCGACCTCACCGTTATCAACGACCATCTTGCCCTGGAAGCTTTCCTGGAACTTGACGCTCTCCTTGATTTCAGCACCAAGACCCGGAGTCTCGGAAGCATGTGAGAAATAAATGCCGTTCACCGTAGTACGGTCTGCATCAAGAGCCACATAGCCCCAGATTGCGCCCCAAAGGCCCTGACCGTTCATAGGAATGATGAATTTTCTCTGACCGTCAACATCGGCCTCAAACACATGAAGGTTTCCCTCCTTGAACTCTGTGCTGTAGCTGGTGTTGAACTCTCCGTCATATTCTGCCAGAGTGCCGTCGGCCTGCATGAGCATATCGGCCTTGATGTACTTGTCGTATGTGGCGGCAACATCACTTACATTTCTCATATTCAGAGATGTGAGAATCTGCTTCTTGGTATCATTGACAACGTTGGCGTCCTGACGGGCCTTGAGTGTCGATGACACGAACACCAGAAGGAAGGCCACAATGACGACCATCACAGCTGCATAGACAATGGTATATACATTGCTGCCTGTATCAAGACCCTTCTTCTCTACAATCTCTTCAAACTCACTTTTAGGTGCGCCGCACAACGGGCACTTTTCTGGAGCTTCGTTTCCTTCGTGGACATAGCCACAAACCTTGCATTTGAATTTTTTCGTAGCCATGATCCTTTTATTTAGCGATTCGTTTTGCACGTCTGTTCACATTTCTCTGGACCACGCAGTAGTCAATCAGAGGAGCGAAGCAGTTCATAAGCAGGATGGCAAGCATCATGCCTTCGGGGTAACCGGGGTTCATGACGCGGATAATGATTGCCATAGCGCCAATCAGGAAACCGTAAATCCACTTGCCGCATTCGGTACGGGCCGATGTGACAGGATCTGTTGCCATGAATACTGCGCCGAAGCAGAAACCGCCTACGCAAAGATGCTCGTACCAGGGCATTGCTGCGGCCATATTGCCTTCAGGACCCCATGTGTTGAATACCAGAGCCATGATAATGCCGCCGGCAAACACTGAGAACATTGTCTTCCAGCTTGCAATTCCGGTATAGAGAAGCAGCAGAGCGCCAAGAGCGATTGCAATGACGCTGGTCTCACCTACTGAGCCGGGAATGAAGCCGAGGAATTCATCCATCACGCTGAATCCGCTGCATACGCCTGTAGCGGCAGCACCCAGAGGTGTGGCTGCTGTGACAGCATCAAGATTCGCGCCAAGACCGCAGATTGTGTGGTTGACAACCCATACGGTGTCACCTGAAATCACGGTCGGATAAGCGAAGAATATGAATGCGCGGGTAATCAGGGCAACGTTCAGGAAGTTCATTCCGGTGCCGCCGAATATCTCCTTTGCAAAGATTACTGAGAAAGCCACTGCTATGGCAAGAATCCACAGCGGGCAGGTGGCGGGAACAATCAGGGGAATGATGAAACCCGATACCAGGTAACCTTCCTGAATTTCCTCATGCTTCCACTGTGCAACGGTGAATTCGATTGCAAGACCTACAACGTATGAAACGATCAGTCTGGGAAGAACGGCCAGGAAGCCGAACCAGAACTTGTTCCAGAATGTAGCCTGGTCAAGCAGACCTGCCATTGCATAGTTCTGATAACCTACATTGTACATACCGAACAGCAACGCGGGGCAAAGTGCTATGACAACCATAATCATCATACGCTTGCTGTCGAATGAGTCGTGAATGTTCACGCCATTTCTGGATGTGGTGTTCGGAACATAAAGGAAGGATTCGAAACCTTCATAAAGCGAACGGAAGGCATGCAGTTTGCCGCCCTCTTCAAAGTTCGGTTTGATCTTGTCAAGATAATTTCTTAAACTCATAGTCGTCCGTTTTTAGGCCATTTCGGCGCGAAGGTTATTCAAGCCCTCGCGTACAATGCGCTGGAGCTCAAGCTTTGAAGAATCTACAAACTCACAAAGGGCGAAATCTTCTGGAGCGACCTCATAGATACCGTAGGCTTCCATCTTGTCAATGTTGCCGGTAATGATGGCCTTGATCAGATATTCGGGGAAGATGTCCATGGGGAACACCTTGTCATATTCGTTTGACATGATCATGTGACGTTCACCGCCCTTGATACGTGCGTCTATGCTGTACTTCTTCGAGCCGGTAAGCCAGGAGAAGAACGTGCGGCTGACACTGTACTGGCCGAAACGTGGGGCAATCCAGCCCATGAACTCGTTCACGTCATCACCTTCAGGAATGACTGAGATCATGTTTGAGAATGCGCCAAGGAAATCTTCTTTCGATGCCTTCACACCTGTCAGCACGTTGCCGTTGATTATGCGGATATGCTCACTGCGGTTCAGGTTGCCGTCAACGATTGAACCGATCTGTGCACCCAGAATGACTTTCTGGTATGCGGGCTTGGCAATCTCCTCACCTGCCACTGCAATGACGCGTGTCATGTCAGTGATACCCTTGTTGAACAGACGTCCTATGAAGATGACTGCTTCCGGGTCGATTGTCCATACGGTCTCGCCCTTGTTGACTGGCTTGATGTTGTTGATCTGCACACCTACGTTGCCTGCCGGATGAGCGCCCTTGAACGCATACAGGTCAACGTTCTTGGCCTTGGTCAGAGTCTCGCTGGTCTGCGTTGCGCTGATACCAAGTGTTGTGGGAGCAATCTTGGCAAGTGCGCTCAGACCTGTCTGGAAGTCAAGTTCATTGCCTTGAAGGACAAATTCGAAATCCGGAGCAAGAGGCTTCGAGTCAAAGGCCGATACAAAGATGCCGCGCGGGGCGTCTGACGGATTTGCAATCACGTCATAGGGACGCTGGCGGAAGAATGCGAACAGACCGGCCTCCAGAAGTGCGGACTTGATTTCCTCACCGGAAAGAGACTGGACGCTCTTTGTTCCGAACTCGACATACTTCTGTTCTGCATCGGGCTTTACCACAATGCTCAGAACCTTGCGGCGGGCACCACGGTTCACGGCAACAACCTCACCGCTGACCGGTGAAACGAATTTCACCTCAGGGTGGTTCTTGTCAATGAACAGAGCCTCACCGGCCTTGACGGTCTGCTGTTCCTTGACAACCGGCTTTGGAGTCACACCGGTAAAGTCATCCGGGCATAATCCGTATGCCTGTGCCTGACCGGCCTGTGTAAGTTCCTTTGCAGGAGTGCCCAGCAACTTGATGTCCAGACCTTTTCGTAAACGAATGATTTCTGTCATTTTGCTGTTAATTGATATATAAAGTTGTTGAATTCTTAAATCGGGCGCGAAGATACAAAATAATATAGGTAATATACCCTCCCGGTGCCCATTTTCTTGCATTCACTTTTCAACAGGAAAGAATTTGATGTTATGAACAGCCATTGTGGAAAACTTTAACAAATATTTGCCTGGAATAGGCATATTGTCAACTACTTTTGCAGTTTGTGAAAGCAGGAAAGGTACTACATATCGTTCTGGCAGTTCTGATAGTCCTGTTCATGTGCGGCCATTTCCTTCTGAATGACGTTCAGAAGCAGCAGGAATCGGCCCGTCATATTGAAAGGATAATCAGTTCGACTCTAGGCACCAATGCCAGTGCCGGAAGGGTCCAGTTCGTATATCCTTTCGGAATCACAATTGACAGCCTTACAGTTTATGACCTGAAGGATGACACTCTGGCATACGTCTCGTCCGTCACTTTGAGATTCAAGCCGCTGGAACTGCTGAAAAGGCGTCTTTCCATAACCAGTGCAGTAGTAAAGAATCCTGACATCAGGCTGAATGCGGACAGTCTTGGCGCAGTTCCAAACTATGCATTCCTTTCAGAGTTGTCCGGCAATTCGCAGGGCAGCATGTCTCTGCGCGCCAACTCCATTCTCATACGCGGCGGATCAGTAAGTTATGACATTCTGGATGCTCCCATGACAGACAGTCTGTTCAACCCCAGCCACATTGCAGTTGACGACCTATCCGCAAGCGTCTCCTTGAAAGCCATGGAGTCCGATTCATTGGCATTCATTATAAGAAAGCTGACATTTTCAGAACAATCCGGATTCAAGTTGTCAAAGACAAAAGGTGCCGTTTCAATTGGAGCTGACTCAACCATAATACGTGACCTGCGTCTTTCAACTCCGAATAGTGATTTCATTGCAGACCGCATCTCTGTCAGCAGTTCAAGAAACGGCATTCCGGCATTTGCAGCCAGTTTCGGTGCATCGGTTACAGGACGCGACTTCATGGCCTTTGAACCAAGACTGTCCGGCATGACAGACAGGATTGACCTGTCATTTTCCGGACACGGAGACAATGAAGGCATTGAAATAGAAGCGCTGTCACTGCAGTCGGAGAACAGGGAGATGGACATTGCCGGCAAAGGCATTGTAGTATTGGACGGCCGGAAGATTTCCGGTGTCACCAATGCCGGCGCATACGGGAATCTGAACGCCGGTTTCACAGCATGGGCAGAAGACAGGCTGGGCAGTTTCGGTCTGTCCGTACCAAAGGTCCTCAGGTCATTGGGACAGACTTCTTTTGACGTTGGCTGCAACTGGTTGGGAAAAGACCTGGAATCATCAGCGACTGTCATTTCTGGTGTCGGAACTGCACAATACAGCATATCGGGTACAGACGGCCGGTACAAAGGGGCCGTCCGGGGACGTTCCATCAGACTCAGGCCCATTACCGGAAACAGGGATCTCGGCAACTGCAACTTTGACCTGCATTCGGACATGGCCCTGAACAGCGAAGGTCTTTGCGGAACTTTCAACGGCACTGTCGGTGACATTGTCTATAAGAAGTACGCTTATGAAAACATCCATGTGAACGGATCATTCAAGCCGGGTTTCATTTCATCGGACCTGAAATTCAGCGACAGGAACGGAGCACTGGCACTTGACGCGTCAATCAGCAACGGCAACGTCAGGAATCTGACAGCAAGACTCGAGGCAGACAATCTGAATCTGGCAGCATACGGCCTTGCCGGTCAGGACAGCATGTCGGTTTCGGCACGTCTCACTGCAGACCTGGCCGGGAAAGACATTGACGACATCTCAGGCAGAATTGTCATTGACAGTCTGTCATACGGTGATGCCATAGACGGCTGGTACATGGAAAACCTGACTGCAGACATTTCAAATGAGAAAAATTCCAACAGCATATCTGTCATCGGTGATTTCATCAACCTGTCACTTGCCGGAAACTACAGACTTTCCACGTTACCGCTCTCACTCTCCAAAGCCTGTGCAGACATACTCCCGACCATCGGCCGGATTGTGGATGAAAAGACAGGTATCAGCAGCAGGAAAAGACACGACAACAGCTTTACAGTTGACGGCAGACTTGAAAACACGGATTTCATGTCGAAGGTATTCCACAAGCCGGTTGTCCTGAACAGGCCGGCCACAATTCATCTTGCCGTTCTTGACAAGGAAGACAAGTGCAACGGAACCATAAGCGTGCCGGCAATCAGAGTGGCTGATGAGATACTGTATGACGGACTCATCACCCTCAATTCCGAAGACGGCGCCTGCCGGGCTGAAATTTCCGGACTCTACGGGGAAAACGGGCCAAGACAGACAAGTCTTAAAGCATCGGCCCTGGCATTTGATGACATTGTACGTACAAGATATTTCTGGAACAATCAGGCCGGCGATGTCAGCGGAAGCGCAAAGACCCTGAGCCAGTTCTCCGGATATGACAGGAAAAGCGGACTCAAGTCCATGTCCGTCCTTGATTCAACGGATATAACCGTGAACGGTGCCCCATGGAAAATTGCTCAGACTGTCATAAGGTCCGATTCCGGGAAAGTCAACATATCGGGACTGAAGATTGGGAACGGAGCACAGTATCTCTATGCCGATGGAGTCATATCTCCTGATTCCAGCGACATTCTCAAGATTGCAATGAGCAGAATTGATCTTGACCGCACTCTGACCATGTTCCACGCCAACGGTGCGCAGCTTAAGGGAACCGCATCAGGAGAACTCAATCTGACCGGAGTTACCGGCCGCACAGCCTTTTACGGCCAGTTTGAAGTTGAAGACTTTGATTTTCTGAATTCTTATCATGGGCATCTTGATGCTGACTGCCGCTGGAACGGTGAACTGCAGCGCATTGACATCAGTGGCAACATGCTCAACGGTTCAGTTGAAACCACAATGCTCAACGGATATTATGAACCTGGAAGGAATTATCTGGACATGGGCATTGAGGCCAACCATACCGATCTCCATTTCCTGAACCGGTGGACATCAAATGTCTTCAGGGAAATTGGCGGACGCGCCCTGGGTTCCCTGAATCTGTTCGGGCCGCTTGATTCGCTTGATCTTGCAGGTCAGGCCGTTCTGGAAAACGGATTCTTCATTCAGGATGCTGTCAACACGGTATTCCTGGTCAAGAATGATACATTGTGGTTCGAACCGGGCAGGATGCTGTTCAAGAACGTGGAATTCTATGATGAGAAGGACCATGACGGTCTGATGACATGTATCCTTACGCATGACTTTTTCATGAACTGGCGTGTTGACATGACCGCCGACGTGGCAGACATGCAGGTGTTCAACACCCAGAAGACTGAGACCAACAGTTTCTACGCCACCATCTTTGCAGAAGGCTCAATGGCTTTGAAATATGATGATGAAAAGGGGCTGGCCATATCTGTCAATGCCAGAACTGCTCCGGGAACCAGAATCGGGTACAACCCCACTTCCGGTTCAGTTGCAGACTACAATTTCCTGACAATAGTTGACCGCGACACCATAACCCTTGATGAAGATGCCGTCACCATTACCCTTCCGGACATACATCGGACTTCAGACAAAATCAGTTATGACTTCAACATCGAATGCAGTGAAGACGCACTAATTGACATGTCATTCAACTCCCTGTCTGGCCTGTTCCGCGGCAGCGGCAACATTTCATACATGTACACGCCCCAGGACGGCACTGTTCTGAACGGTATTTACAACCTTAGTTACGGTCAGTGCACATTATCATTTGAAGATATAATCAGAAAGACTTTCGCACTGCAGGAAGGCAGTTTCGTCCGATTCAACGGTGCGCCTGACGAAACGGAAATCAATCTGTTCACATACCACAACGTAAACTCAGTATCAATCTATGATCTGGACCCCAGCGCGTCATCGAACAACAATGTACGCGTACGATGTCTGATGGACATTACGGGAAACGTGCAGGATCCCCAGATAAGGTTTGACATTGACATGCCCAACGGCACATCGGAAGAAAAGGACATACTGGCCAGCGCTACTGCAACAGAAGAGCAGCGCAACAACCAGTTCCTGTACCTTCTTACCATAGGCCGTTTCTACACTCAGGACTATTCAGGCCAGAACGCATACGGCATGACTCCATCCACGATGGAATCAATTGTCAATTCAACGGTAAGCGGGCAGATCAACAACCTTCTGGCTCAGGTCCTTGACAGTGAGCACATTACTCTTTCAAGTAACGTAAGCGCAAGCAGTTACCTGTCAAATGATGCCAGCAACCTGAGCAACAAGGAACTGGAAGGCATACTTGAGGCCAGACTGCTTGACAACCGGCTGCTTGTGAACGGCAACTTCGGCTACAGGGAGAACACAGTCACCAACACATCGAACTTTATAGGTGACGTGGAATTCAAATACAGACTCTTCCCCAGACAGGGAATCAGCCTTAAGGGCTACAACAAAGCAAACGACAAGTATTTCAGCAAGACCACACTGACCACACAGGGTGTAGGTATTGTATTTGAAAGGGACTTCTAATGAAAAACCCGCCTTTTCAGCGGGTTTTCATCCAATTCTCAATATGACCTTGCAAACAGGACCCTTCGGTGTGACGGGTTGCCCGTGTAAACGCACTTGCCTTCTTCTGTGGTGTCAAAGTCCATGGGGATGCAGCGGATTGTAGCCTTGGTCTCCTCCTTGATTCTGGCCTCTGTTTCAGGTGTGCCGTCCCAGTGTGCCAGAACAAAGTTTCCGGCCTCAATCTGAGCCTTGAAATCATCATAGCCGTCAACCTTGACCATGCGTGAGTCACGCCATGCCTTTGCCTTTTCAAAGATGGCCTTCTGCATTTCATCAAGCAGAGCGGGAATCATGTCTGCCAGACCGTCAAACTGCACGTTCTCCTTTTCAAGAGTGTCGCGGCGCATAAGTTCTGCGGTTCCGTTCTCAAGGTCACGCATGCCAAGAGCAACACGTACGGGAACACCCTTGACCTCATAGTCGGCGAACTTGAAGCCCGGACGCTTGTTGTCGGCATCATCGTACTTGACACTTATGCCCTTTGCGCGCAGAGCGTCAACAAGGGTGCTGACCTTTGCACTTATCTTTTCCAGATCTTCCTGAGTCTTGTAAATAGGTACGATTACGACCTGTATCGGAGCCAGTTTTGGAGGCAGCACCAGACCGTTGTCATCGGAATGGGCCATTATGAGAGCACCCATGAGACGTGTCGATACGCCCCATGACGTTGCCCACACGTAATCCAGCTTGTTGTCCTTGTCAACGAACTGGACGTCAAATGCCTTGGCAAAGTTCTGACCCAGGAAGTGCGATGTTCCGCACTGCAGCGCCTTGCCGTCCTGTGTCATTGATTCTATGGTGTAGGTGTCAAGGGCACCGGCAAAGCGTTCTGTCTCGGACTTCACGCCACGGATTACCGGAACGGCCATATAACCCTGAACGAAATCGGCATATACCTGCTGCATGCGGCGGGCCTCCTGCTCGGCCTCCTGACGGGTGGCGTGTGCGGTGTGTCCCTCCTGCCACAGGAATTCTGCAGTACGCAGGAACAGGCGCGGACGCATTTCCCAGCGCATGACGTTTGCCCACTGGTTGCACAGGATTGGAAGGTCACGGTATGACTTGATCCAGTTCTTGTATGTTGCCCAGATTATGGTTTCCGATGTGGGGCGGACAATGAGTTCCTCTTCAAGCTTGGCGGCGGGATCGACAATCACTCCGCTCCCGTCTTCTGCGTTCTTGAGACGGTAGTGTGTCACTACGGCACATTCCTTGGCAAAGCCCTCGACATGCTCGGCCTCACGGCTCAGGTATGACTTGGGGATAAGCAGCGGGAAATACGCATTGACATGACCGGTCTCCTTGAACTTGTCATCCAAAGTGCGCTGGATCTTTTCCCAGATTGCATAACCGTAAGGCTTGATTACCATGCAGCCGCGGACAGGAGCCTGTTCTGCAAGGTCAGCCTTGACTACCAGTTCATTATACCACTGCGAATAGTTTTCGCTTCTCTTTGTAAGGAAATTGAGTTCTTTAGCCATAGCTTTTTTCGTTTCGGTCTGCAAAATTACTCTTTTGTTTTTAACGGCGGCATTTTTCTCTTATCTTTGTAATGTATGCGCAGATTATTCTTGACACTCACAGCATCGGTCTTCTCCGCCCTGCCCTGCCTGGCACAGTGGTTCGGTACGGCATCGGACAACATCCGCACGCCAAGGGTCATCACCGCAGGCGACTGGGAAAGGCTTCCCGTACTGACGGACGGTGAAACGCTTGAGATTTCATTCGATGAAATGTCACATAACTACCACCGCTTCACATACCATATCACGCACTGTGATGCCAGTTGGGAGACATCGGACCTGCTGGAATCAGAGTATCTTGACGGATTCAACGACCAGCCTGTTGACAGCTGGGAGAACTCGGAGAACACCACGTTTGACTACACCCACTACCGTCTGCAGATTCCCAATGAAGACATCCGGCTCAAGGTCTCCGGCAATTACCGCGTTTCCATTCAGGAGGACGATGAAGAATTGGCATGGTTCCGTTTCTCAGTAAGTGAAGGCATGCCGTTACTTTCCATGGAACAGCCAACCGGCAACACAGACATTGACACCCGTGAAAGCCATCAGCAGATAGGTCTGACGGTGAATTACAGCAGTCTTGACGTGCGCAATCCGGACCGGGAACTCAAGGTCACCGTCATGCAGAACCACCGCTTTGACAACGCAGCCATCAGTCCCAAAGCCACATATGAGAACGGGCGCCAGCTGACCTTTGATCACTGCAGTGACCTGATTTTCCCCGCCGGCAACGAATTCCGCCGCTTTGAGGTCATCAACATGTATGAGAATGTCAGGCGTGTGGACCGCATTTCATTCCACGCCCCCTACTACCACGCCGCAGTCATGACCGACCGTGAGTTCCATGCATACCAGTATGATGACGACCATAACGGCCGTTTTCTGGTCCGATACAGCAACGCTGACGACAGCGACATCCAGGCCGATTACATGTTCGTGCATTTCCGGCTTGAAAGTCCCGAATACCAGGGCGGCAAGCTGTATGTGACCGGCGACTTTTCAGGCGGAAGCCTCACCCCGGAATATGAAATGGAATATGCTGACGGTGCATATCAGGCCCCGCTGCTCCTGAAGAACGGCGCATACGACTACCGTTACCTGTGGGTCCCCGCCGGCAAAAACGCCGGTGAAACCGCAAAAACGGAAGGTGACTGGTACGAGACCGGCAACGAATACCACGCCTTCCTGTACTACCGCCCCCGCAATGGCCGCTACGACCGCCTTGTCAGCGTTTCCTCAACCGGCAGATAACCGGCGTGTTCCAGTGTCCGTCCGGTTCTCTACGGAATCAGTAATATCCGATGACAAAGTTCTCGCTATCATAATACCTGGAATATGAATTCGGATTATCCGGAATTTCCAGTTCGCTCCATGCCCACGGCTGCGACTGTCCGGTCTGATAGAAATCAATGTGAAAAAGGCCTTTTCCATTGACCAGTCCCGGTTCTTCAAGATAATAATGTGTCCACAATTCTGAACCGTAACGGTAACCTTCAGACTGCAAGACTGTTGAATCACCAACTTGAAAAAGGGTTACAATCTGGGATACTGAATCATTGCCGTAGTTACGGCCGTCATTTATGGTGAAACGGACATCAAGCGTATCCAAAAACAGGCAGGAATGACCGGCAAGTGAATCATCAGTGCCATACCAGTCAGGATCGGACAGGAATAAAGACGTGTAATTCCGGACAGCATTAACGAAAATCATTTGGGAAATATGGCCCAGTTCCTCGTCACGGTCAAATCTGTCGCATGAAAACAGTCCGGCTACAGCAGCCAGAACGCATAAGAATGTAATGACTTGTCTTTTCATATCCTTCAGAATTTATAGCCCATACCAACTCTCAATCCGGGTACGATGGAACCAAGTGAGTATTCTGTTCCGAATCCGATCTGGGTCAGCACAGACAGGCGGCTGTCCCTTGAGACATCGACCTGAACGCCCATTGCCCCCTGTATTGCCAAATGGTCTAACGGGGCCGACATAATCTGGTCTTTGTCCTGAAAAAGTCCGGAATTGCCATGTAATGAAACGCCAAGCATGAGCTGGGCATACAGGTGGAATCTTCCTGCATCGCACATATTGAACCTCATTCCGGCAAGGACATCGGCCAAAAACACCACATCGGTACTTTCGGTTTCATCAGTGACATAATTGATTTTCCTGTATTCAGCCACATCAGTTCCAAAATACCCCACTGCTGAAAGCTTTTTGAAAAAGCCGTGGTCTGCAATCCTGTACCCCACCTCGACCGATAAAGCCGGATAACGTATGATATCACGGGCCTCACAGGCAACATTATCAACGCTGAAATCGCCGTAATACGAAAAATCCTGATCCAACCACACATAAGCGCCTGGCGTCGAAATGCCGACATTGACGTCCAATGGATACTCCCTGAAAACCGGGAGCTGTGGGAAGGCTACGGAACAGACAGTCGCAAGCATTGCCGTCAGAATGAATTTTCTCTTCATTGTTTTGCTGTTTTGACCGTAAAAATATGTAAAATATAAAAACATTCCGCTCTTTATGTAAACATTTTTCATGCAAATAATTCAGTGACAGGCTTTTCTGTTCGTTCGCCAAACAGCGACACGCGTACCGAGGTCTTGAGGTTCCAAACTGCGGTCAACGAGTCTGACACGCCTTACTCAAGGCCATCAGACTCAAGCAGTAATTTTATGCGCCTTCAGACAGCGGTCATTGAGTCGCTGTTTGGCGAAACACAATAAATAAGGTGATACGGTTACCTGAGAACGCAGGTAAAGCTAATGCTTCCAGAGCGAATCCTGACGCTCCGTTATCTTACGCTCCTGGGCATTGTCCTGGGCGGTCCAGAACCTGGTTCCGGCAAGTTCATCAGGCAGATACTGCTGGTCCACGAAATGTCCCGGAAAATCATGGGCGTACTTGTATTCAGTGCCGTAGCCCAGTTCCTTCATGAGTGACGTTGGAGCATTGCGCAGGTGCAGCGGCACAGGCAGATTGCCCGTTTCACCGACCTTTTGCAGTGCTGCACCTATTCCAAGGTATGCAGAATTGCTCTTGGGGCTGGTGGCCAGATATACCGTGGCTTCAGCCAGAGGAATGCGTCCCTCGGGCCAGCCAATCTTCTGAACGGCATCAAACGCGGCATTGGCAAGCAGCAGGGCATTCGGATTTGCCAGCCCGATGTCCTCGGACGCGGAAATGATCAGACGGCGGGCAATGAAAGCGGGATCCTCGCCGGCCTGGACCATGCGCGCAAGCCAGTAGAGCGCGGCATCGGGATCACTGCCGCGTATAGACTTTATGAAGGCCGATATAATGTCATAGTGCATCTCGCCGTCCTTGTCGTAAGCCAGCGGATTCTGCTGCAGACGCCGGTTGACCGTTTCATCAGTAATAACCACTTCATCGGACTTTTCGGCCTCGACCACCAGTTCCAGGATGTTCAGCAGCTTGCGCGCGTCACCGCCGGAAAAACGCAGCATGGCGGTTGTCTCCTTCAGCTCTATACGGCGTTCCCTGAGCACGACATCGGTCCTGATTGCGCGGTCAAGCAGTTTTAAAAGGTCATCCTTGCCAAGTGAATTCAGGACATAGACCTGCATGCGGGAAAGCAGCGGGCGTATTACCTCAAATGACGGGTTCTCCGTTGTGGCGCCAATCAGAACCACATCGCCACGCTCCACAGCTCCAAGAAGAGAATCCTGCTGGGCCTTGTTGAAACGGTGGATTTCATCGATAAAAAGGATGGGTCTGCCTTTAGCGTTGAACAGCGGGTTGGCGCGGGCACGGTCTATCACCTCACGCACGTCCTTCACGCCGGCGGTAACTGCGCTCAGGGTGCTGAACGGACGCTCCAGCTTTGTGGCCACAATCTGCGCCAGCGTTGTCTTGCCCGTTCCCGGAGGTCCCCACAGAATGAATGACGATATGCGGCCGGACTCAATCATATTGCGCAGGACGGCACCCTGTCCCACAAGATGCTCCTGTCCTACATAGTCGTCAAGCGACCTGGGTCTCATTCTTTCAGCCAGCGGTTGCATACCCTATCCTTTTATATGGCAAAGATAGCACAGTTTGTACAATGAAAACACCTTGAGTGACGGTTTGTTTCCAACAAGATTACGCCTCATGGACCCGGCAAACATCCTGTAAGCCAGACGGCCGGCCCAGACCATACGGAAGCGCTCCAGACGGCCGAAATGGTTCAGCAGTGTGGAACCGCTTCCAATCTTCTCCCTGTGTTCAAACGCATTTCGGACTGCATTTCCGGTCTTTTCAAGATACACCGAGTTCGGTTCAAGTCCAAGATGCACCAGCGGGTTGTCAATATGCAGAATGCACATGCCCCGGCGTTCCAGTTCCACTCCGAACTGCACGTCCTCATATCCGTAGCCCCCGTATGACTCATCGAACCGTATCTTCATGAAATCATCACGTCCAATCATGAAGGTCGATGTAGTGAACCTTGCGTAAGGCTGGCGGTTGCACAATTCAGCCGTTCTGCTACGGTCTGCACGCTGCTCATAAAGGAACCTGAGTTCCATGCCCCCAGGCATTTCATCGGGGGTTCTGACACCGCCGCACACGACATCAGCCTTTCCGGACGCCTCAAGATAATTCTTAAGGAAACTGTCATCCTTCACCTCCAGGTCACAGTCCAGAAAAAGCAGTTTCTCAAATCTGGACTCATCGGCCAGAATGTTCCTAATCCGCGCACGTCCCACATTCCTGTCAAGTCCGATGAAACGGCAGTTTTCAAGCATTCCGGCCGTCTGTTCATTGCCGTATTTCACGGTCGAACAGTCATCGGCCACAACAATCTCAAACGGCACGCCAAGACGGCAGCCCTGCCTGTGCAGGTCCGTAAGAAACCGGGAGCAGTCCCAGTTGAAGACCGGTATGAGAATGGAAAGAGAATTCATTTCTGCAAAAATAATTATCTTTGCTGTAATTAAACAGAAAATTCTGCGTCAAACGGACAAACACTTAAACACAAAACATATATGAAAGGTATTTACAAAGTTCTGATTACAATCTTCGCTGCTTTTATCCTAAGCAGTCTGTTCCTTGTCCGTTGCACTATGGTTGACAATTCAGAAGTCGGCATCAGGTTCAAGAAGTTCTCAGTAAGTGAGCAGGGTGAGCTGGTGGCCACTCCCGTTACAGGTTTCACCTTCTACAACCCTATCATAACAAGCGTATTCACCTACCCTGTCTATATTCAGCGCATTGACTACCAGCCGTTCACCGTCACGACCAAGGACGCCGCCGTATTCACCATGGACCCTGTCCTGGCATACCAGCTGAACCGTGACAAGGCCACATACGTATTCAACAAGTACCGCAAGCCGCTTGACGACATTGAGCAGGGCTACATGCGCACCTGTATCTATGACGCATACCGCATCACAGCCAACGCCTATTCATCGGACGAACTCATGGCCAACCGCGGCAAGTTCGAGTCCGAGGTCCGCGCCATGCTTGACAAGTCACTTGGCGATGAAGGCTTCATAGTATCGGAATTCACATCACAGATTACCCCGCCCGCTTCACTGTCTGCCGCCATCGAGGCCAAGAACCAGGCAATACAGAATGCCCTGAAGGCCAGCAACCAGGTTGCCGAGGCCGAGGCCAACGCGCAGATTGCCATTGCCAAGGCCAAAGGTGACGCCGAGGCCATGAAGATCAAGGCCGATGCCGAAGCATACTACAACAAGACAATATCGGCATCACTCAGCGAATACATTGTCCGTGAAGACTTTATAGAAAAGTGGAACGGTGTCCTGCCAACAGTTCAGGGCAGTGAAGGTATGGTATTCGACATGTCCAAGTTCGCAAAATAACATATCAGGCAATATCCTGAATGCAAGTTGTCCGTCCCACGAGTGAGTCGTGGGGCGGACAACCGTTTTATTTTATATAGCTGAAAGCCGCTGCTTTGTTAAATATGTCATATTGTCATAATTACACAACACTTCACATGACAAAATGACAAGCATACTGCATCGGTCCCATTTTTGAACCGTATCAGGCAAAAGAACAGAGACCGATATGGAAAACCGAAACAACACAGCCCAGAACCTTGAACAGTTTGCAGTGAACCTGAACGAGCGGGCACGCCAGGGGCGCCTGGACCCGGTCATCGGACGTGATGACGAAATACGCCGCGTGCTGCAGATACTGTCGCGCCGCACCAAGAACAACCCCATACTGATAGGCGAACCGGGCACCGGCAAGACCGCCATAATTGAAGGTCTTGCGCAGCGCATAATGCGCGGTGACGTTCCTGAAAACCTGAAATCAAAGACCGTCTATTCCCTTGACATGGGCGCGCTGGTTGCCGGCGCAAAATACAAGGGCGAATTTGAAGAGCGCCTGAAAGGAGTAATCAACGAAATCATCGGGTCCGATGGAAACTTCATCCTTTTCATCGATGAAATCCACACCCTTGTGGGGGCCGGGGCCGGTGAAGGCGCAATGGATGCCGCCAACATCCTGAAACCCGCCCTTGCCCGCGGCGACTTGCGCGCCATAGGTGCCACCACCCTGAACGAATACCAGAAATACTTTGAAAAGGACAAGGCCCTGGAACGCCGTTTCCAGACCGTCATGGTTGACGAGCCCGATGTTCCAAGCGCCATATCCATTCTGCGCGGCCTGAAGGAACGCTATGAGAACCACCACAAGGTCCGTATCATGGATGAAGCCGTCATTGCCGCCGTGGAACTGTCCGACCGCTATATCACGGAACGTTTCCTGCCCGACAAGGCCATCGACCTTATGGACGAGGCTGCCGCCAAGCTGCGCATGGAACGCGACTCAGTACCCGAGGAACTGGACGAACTTACCCGCCGGCTCAAGCAGCTGGAGATTGAGCGCGCCGCAATAAAGCGTGAAAGGGATGAAGTCAAACTGAGCCAGCTGAACGCTGAAATCCAGACGCTGCAGGCACAGGAGAAGGACATCCGCGCCCGCTGGGAGGCACAGAAGGAGCTCATTTCACGCATCCAGCAGAACAGGCAGCTCATGGATCAGCTCAAGACTGAGGCCGATGCCGCCGAACGCAGCGGCAACTACGGCCGTGTGGCAGAGATACGCTACGGCAGGCTTGTCGAACTGGAGAAGGAGATATCGGACTTGCAGAAACAGCTCCACGACCGGCAGGGAGACAACGCCCTGGTCAAGGAGGAAGTCACAGCCGATGACATTGCTGAAGTCGTGTCACGCTGGACCGGAATCCCCGTCAGCCGCATGATGGAGAGCGAACGGGAAAAGCTGCTGCACCTTGAAGACGAACTGCACAGGCGCGTCAAGGGACAGGACGCAGCAATTGCCGCCGTGTCCGATGCCATACGCCGCAGCCGCGCCGGCCTGCAGGACCCGAACCGCCCCATTGGCAGTTTCATATTCCTGGGTACGACCGGCGTAGGCAAGACCGAACTGGCCAAAGCCCTGGCCGAATACCTTTTCAACGATGAAAAGCTCATGACCCGCATAGACATGAGCGAATATCAGGAAAAGTTCTCGGTCACCAGACTAATTGGGGCTCCTCCCGGATACGTGGGCTACGATGAAGGCGGCCAGCTGACCGAGGCTGTCAGACGCAAGCCCTACTCCGTCATTCTGTTCGATGAAATGGAGAAAGCCCACCCTGACGTGTTCAACGTGCTGCTGCAGGTGCTTGACGACGGCCGCCTGACCGACAACAAGGGCCGCACCGTCAACTTCAAAAACACCATCATCATAATGACCAGCAACCTGGGCAGCGACTACATACGCGAGCGCAGTCTGGAGCTCAAGTCCGATGCCACCGCCGCCCGGCGCGAACGCTGGCAGGAGGAAACCTCACAGCACCTCATGGAGATGCTCAAGCAGCAGATACGCCCCGAATTTCTGAACCGCATTGACGAGACAATACTGTTCATGCCGCTCACTGAAGGGCAGATACGTGAAATAGTGAAGCTACAGGTGGACCGCGTGTGCAGCATGCTGAAGGAGAAGGGAATAACGCTGACCGTCACGGACAGCACCCTGGATATGATAGCCCAGGCAGGCTACGACCCCGAATTCGGAGCACGTCCCGTCAAGCGCGCCATCCAGACCCTGCTGCTGAACCGTCTGTCCCAGGACATCCTGGCCGGCCGCATAGACCCGGCCCACCCCGTCACCGTCTGACTGCACAACAGGGACGGTCCTTGCACAACAGGGACAGTCCCCGTTGCGCAGGGACTGTCCCCATTGCTCACTGCCTGGCTACGACAGCCAGGATCTTGAGGTCACAGTCGCCGTCGTTGATGAGCGTGTGGGTGTGGCCCTTGGGGCAGTAATGGCAGTCACCGGCCTGCAGGTCAATGCGCTGTCCGTCATACATCACGTAGCCGCGGCCTTCAGTCACGAACATGACCTCACAGCCGTCATCGTGCGTATGGAGTCCTATTGACGCGCCGGGAACCAGGCGGCCCTGCATTATGCGGTTTGTCCCGTCAAAGAACATTCTTGCGTCATATTGCTTCTCACCGCCCTTGAATGCGGGAAAAGCCTTCTCAACATCGAATTCTACTTTCATACATGTATGATTTTTGGCAAAGGTAGTTTAAATTTGCACTGACTATGGACAGGGAAAAGGAAATATATAAGGTAACTGTAGCCGGCGGGGCCATAAATGTGGTGCTGCTGGCATTCAAGTTCATTGCGGGCATACTGGGCCACAGTTCGGCCATGATAGCCGATGCCGTACATTCATTTTCCGATTTCATAACCGATGTCGTGGTGATTGTGTTCGTTCGCATAAGCGGAATGCCGCAGGACAAGTCACATGACTACGGGCACGGCAAATATGAGACCCTTGCCACCACAATCATCGGACTGGCACTGGCCGCCGTGGCTGTTGGCATTTTCTGGTAGGGCGGAGTCAGCATTGCCGCATGGCTGCAGGGAGAACAGCTCCCGGCTCCGGGAATGCTTGCATTCTGGGCCGCCATAGCATCGATCGTGCTCAAGGAACTGACCTACCGCTTCACCATACGCAAGGCAAAAGAACTGAATTCACCGGCGGTTGAGGCCAATGCGTGGCACCACCGCAGTGACGCCATGTCATCAATAGGCACAGCCATAGGCATTGGCGGCGCCGTTCTGCTGGGCCAGCGCTGGACCGTGCTGGACCCGCTTGCATCCGTCATTGTGGGCGCATTCATCATGAAGGTGGCCGTGGAGCTGACCGTAAAGGGCATGGGTGAACTGATGGAACGGTCGCTGCCCGATGATGTCGAGAACGAAATCATAGCCATTGTGGAATCCGTGCCCGATGTCATCGGACCGCATGACCTGCGCACGCGCCGCATAGGCAACCGCATAGCCATTGAGATGCATGTCTTCATGAACGGAGAGATTTCACTCTGCACCGCCCATGACCATGCCGATGCCATTGAGGACCTGCTCAAGCAGCGGTTCGGGTCCGATACGCACGTGGCCATACACATGGAACCTGCAAACTGCCCATGCCACCGTTGAATTATGGAAGAAAAACTGCAATACCCCTACCGCATACCCTGCTACATGTTTGACCGCTGTGAGCAGCTGCGTCCGGCCGCCTTCATGGACATGGCGCAGGACCTGGCCGTTTACGGTTCGGAACAGCTCCAGTTCGATGACCGCCAGATCAAGGACCACGGCATAGTCTGGATTCTGGCCCGCATGAGCGTACGGTACGACAGCTACCCGCGCCGTTATGACACCGTCACCCTGCAGACCTGGCACCGCGGCCTTGACGGCCTGTTCTTCATACGTGACTATCAGGCCATCGGGCCAAATGGAAACGTCATGGTCCGGGGCACAAGTTCATGGATTCTCATGGACCTGGCAACACGCAAGGTTGTGCGCAGCGACCGGCTGGAAGGCATAATACGCACCACGCCCCAATGTACGGAGGCCGCGATGCCTGCTCTGAGTCCCAAGATTGTGCTTCCGCAGGGTGCCGTCATGACTCCCGCAGGAGAGCACAGGGTGGTCTTTTCGGACGTTGACTACAACGGCCATGCCAACAACGCCAAGTACACGTCATGGGCCATGGACTGCCTTCCGCTGGAATACCTCTGGAAAAAGCAGCCCAGTGACATAACAGTCAATTTCAACCATGAAGCCTACCCCGGTGAAACCGTCTCATTCATGCATTTCCAGAACGCAGACACCCATTTCATCGAAGGATTGTCAGACGGCCACCAGGTGTTCATCTGCCGCATGACCTTCCGGGACCGCTGAATTTGTAATCGGTTCAACGCACTCTGCCCATTTGCAGCATACAGCACTGCAGAACAATTGTACAACAGCCAAAAACAGCAAGATATATATGACACTTAAGGAATTTCTGAACAACGGAGACATTTTTGCCAAGAGGAACGGCATTCAGATAACAGAGATAAAGCCCGGAATGGCTAAGGCGCAGATGACGGTTACCGAAGAGCACATGAACGCGGGACGCATCTGCCAGGGAGGCGCGCTGTTCACGCTTGCCGACCTTGTCTTTGCGGCGCTTGTCAACCAGCGTGAGAACATGGCATTCGCCATAAACTCAACCATTTACTACCACGTTGCAGGAAAGTTGGGCAGCACCCTGACGGCCGAAGGGCATTTCACCAGCACCCACCCCAAAGTGCCTGCCGCACAGGTGGTTGTCACCGACCAGGACGGCACCCACATAGCCACCTTCACTGCCCAGGGCTACACCAAGTCCATGCCCAACAGCTTTTCGGGCCTGGAATAAAAAGAATCGGCTCCAACCTGCACCAAGTGAGAAGAAGGTCGTGTTTGCCAAACATGGTAACAGCGACCTGCCTCATATCTCTTGTGGGGCCAGCCACTGTTACTGAAGCACGTAATTTACGCCTTTCAGTAACGTTCATACCCGTTACAAGGCTCACAGAGGCGCTGGGTGTTACCGGCTTTGGCGAAAGAAGCAAATGCCCCGCTCAAAATATCTATCAGGACACCTCGGCCCCGTACAGGGCAAAGTCTCCGCGGGCGGGGTCATCGGGCCATATCTGTGCCATCTGGCGGGTAATCTCAACGGCAGTCTTAAGGTCAGCGCTTCTGCGGCCGGTCAGTCCAAGCCTCAAAGCCACCTGATAGACATGGGTGTCAAGTGGAACCAGCAGGTCACGCGGACTCAGGCGCGTCCACAGGCCGAAATCAACCGGGCTGTCACGGCGTACCATCCAGCGCAGGAACATGTGGATGCGCTTGTTGGCTGACGGGCTTCCGGGTACGGGAATTCCGTTCACGCCATAGAATTCAGTGCACAGCGTACCTGCCACGAACAAGTCCTCAAGGCTGTCCGTGCGCTCATACACCCCCTTCAGCCTTTCACACAGCACCGCAAAGTCATTCCATGTGTAGAAGCGGTACAGGCAAGAGGCATTACCCCTGAAAACGGCCCATTCACCGGACATTATGTAACTGTACGGGCTGCCCATCATGGCATGCAGCCGTTCAAGAACTCCAAGGAACACCTTGCGGCTTCCGTATGCCATCCAGGCCGATATGAACGCGGACACCTCAATGTCACGTCTGTCACTGAATCTGTGGGGGAACTGCACGGGATCGGCCTTGATGAATTCAGCACATTCATAGCGGTCGGCAGCCTGCCTCAGTTTGAGTATAATTTCCTGGTCCATTTACACGCAAAATAACTGAAAAATAAGGTAACTTTGCGCTCCGTAAACAACAATTATCATTATGGCAGAGAATACCGCAGCTGAAAGCAGTGAGAAGAAAAGTCTGAACTTCATTGAAGAAATGGTGGAAAAGGACCTGGCAGAGGGCAAGAACGGTGGTCGCGTGCAGACCCGTTTTCCGCCGGAACCCAACGGATACCTTCACATAGGACACGCAAAGGCCATCTGCATGGATTTCGGCATGGCCGAAAAGCACGGTGGAATCTGCAACCTTCGCTTTGATGACACCAACCCGACAAAGGAGGACACGGAATATGTCGATGCCATAAAGGAGGACATAAAGTGGCTTGGCTTCAAGTGGGAAAACGAATTCTACGCATCGGACTATTTCCAGCAGCTGTGGGACTTTGCTGTGGAACTGATAAAGGAGGGCAAGGCTTACATTGACGAACAGCCGCAGGACGCCATTCTGGCGCAGAAAGGCACCCCTACCCAGCCCGGTCAGAACAGCCCGTACCGCGACCGTCCCATTCAGGAGAATCTGGACCTTTTCTATAAGATGAACAGCGGCGAACTTGAGGAGGGAAGCATGGTCCTGCGCGCCAAGATTGACATGGCGCACAACAACATGCTGTTCCGCGACCCCATCATATACCGCATAGTCAAGACCCCGCACCACCGCACCGGCACCAAGTGGAAGGCTTACCCCATGTATGACTTTGCACACGGCCAGAGCGACTACTTTGAGGGCGTGACCCATTCGCTGTGCACGCTGGAATTCGTGCCTCACCGTCCGCTATACGACCTGTTCATTGACTGGCTCAAGAAGGGTCAGGACCTTGACGACAACCGCCCGCGCCAGACAGAATTCAACAAGCTGAACCTTAACTACACACTTCTGAGCAAGCGCAACCTGCTGGCTCTGGTACAGAACGGCATGGTAAGCGGCTGGGACGACCCCCGCATGCCGACCATCTGCGGTTACCGCCGCCGCGGCTACACCCCCGAATCCATACGCATGTTCGTTGACCGCATAGGCTACACCAAGTTCGATGCCCTGAATGACATGGCCCTTATGGAGTCAGCCATCCGTGAGGATTTGAACCGCCGCGCCACACGCGTCAGCGCCGTCATCAACCCCGTCAAGCTTATTGTCACCAACTATCCTGAAGGCAAGACCGAGGAACTGGAAGCCATAAACAACCCTGAAGATCCCGAGGCAGGCAGCCACAGGATAACATTCAGCCGCGAACTCTGGATTGAGCGCGACGACTTCATGGAAGACGCCCCCGCCAAGTACTTCCGCCTGAGCCAGGGCCGTGAGGTCCGCCTCAAGAGCGCATACATTGTACTGTGCACAGGCTGCAAGAAGGACGCTGAAGGCAATGTTGAAGAAGTCTATTGCGAATACATACCCGACACCAAGACCGGCGAATCGGACTGCAACCGCAAAGCCAAGGGCACAATACACTGGGTCAGCGCAGCCCACTGCATCAAGGCCGAAGTACGTCTGTACGACCGCCTGTGGAAGGTCGAAAACCCGCGTGACGAACTTTCACGCCTGCGTGAGGAAGGCATGGATCCGATTGAGGCCCTGCAGCAGATGAAGAACCCCGATTCACTGGAAATACGTGAGAACTGCTACGTGGAACAGTTCCTGGCCGGAACAAAACCGCTTGACCACTTCCAGTTCCAGCGCATAGGCTATTTCTGCACCGACAAGGATTCGACCGCAGACCACCTTGTATTCAACCGTACCGTATCGCTCAAGGACACCTGGACCAAGGTCAAAGACAGATAATGAAGGATGATTCGGCTTCCTACTATGACAGTCAGGAGTTTGCAGACCTTCTGAAACTGTACGAAACCATGCTGGCCGACGGCTCATCGGTCTATTTCGACAGCATGGACATAGCCAATCTTGCCGAATACTACACCATATCAGGAGACCTTGACAAGTCCGATGCCGTCATTGCATACGGGCTGACTCTCCACCCTGGCGATGCGGACATTCTGATTGCCAAGGCCGGCAGTCTTATGGCCCGCGGGCACAAGGATCAGGCACGTGTCATTTCAGAATCGGTCACAGACCCGGACAATCAGGAACTTCTGTATCTGAAAGGCGTCATTGAACTGGCCGATGACAACGCTGCCCTGGCAGACACATGGTTCACGCAGGCTGTAGTGCAGAGCGACAATGACCCCGGCATGCTGAATGACATAATAGTCAAGTTCATGGACGCGCGTCAGTTCGACCTGTGCCAGAAATGGCTGGACATGGCTCTTGTACTGTCACCTGATTCCCGCAACTTCATCGAACTGCAGGCCGACCTGTTCTTTGACACGGCGCAGATGGACACCGCTATAGAATGGTACAACCACCTGCTTGACGAATTCGCGTACGACACATATTATTGGGAACAGCTTGGCCGCATATATTATGAAAAGACCGACTACACGCAGGCAAAGGAATGCTTTGAATTCATTGAAGCCATAGAACCGGAAAACAAGCAGGCAAAAATGATGAAAGCCGGATGCCTTTTCAGCCTGGAAGACTGGAATTCAGCATTTTCCATTTATTCTGCCCTGCTGGATGAAGACAGGAATGACTATACGCTGCAGTACTACTGCGGCCGCTGCATGTATGAGCAGGACCGGTACGATGAAGCACTGCCGTATTTTCAGGGTTCGCTGGAAGAGCTCATGCTTGACAATGAGACCCCAGAAGAGATGCTGGTCGAACTGTACACCCTGATAGCGGACTGTGCCCACAATACAGGACGTGACGGACTGGCCGCACAGTGTCTGTATTCGGGACTCGCCATCAACCCCGATGAACCTGAACTTAAAGAACTTGCTGTCAGGATACTTCCTGCCAGCGATGCCGCATTATTCACCGATAATAACAAAGACTGACTATGGGAGCATTCATACAATGGTGCCTTGCACATCTCAACTACTGGACCATAACCCTTCTCATGACCATTGAGAGTTCATTCATACCCTTTCCAAGCGAGATTGTAATTCCGCCTGCAGCCTATCATGCAGCAGCCGGCGGCGAACTGAACGTCATACTTATAGTCGTATTCGGCACCTTTGGAGCCATCTGCGGAGCGCTCATCAATTACGGACTGGCACTTTGGATTGGCAAGCCCATCGTTTATAAGTTCGCAGACAGCAAGCTGGGACATCTTTGCCTGCTGGACGGCGATAAGATAAAGAAGGCCGAAGACTATTTCAACGACCATGGTGCAGTATCGACCTTCGTAGGCCGTCTCATACCTGCCATACGCCAGCTGATATCAATTCCTGCCGGACTTGCCAAGATGCCTCTGGGCCGTTTCATCGGATTTACAGCCCTTGGCGCCGGCATCTGGAACACCGTTCTTGCCGTATTGGGATTCAGTCTTGAAAAGGCCATTCCTGAAGACCAGCTCATTGACACCGTAACAAAGTACAGTCATGAGATAGGCTACTCCATTCTGGGCATAGTCATTGTGGTTCTGGCAATTGTCATTCTCAAGAACCGCAGGAAAAAGTGACCCGTCCTGTCACTCCTTGAAATACAGGGCAAAACTGTCCGATGAAATCTTGGATTTCAGTCTGGACTTGATGCTGCGCATGTTTGAGCGTGACGTGCACATTATATCGGCTATAACATCCTGGTTTATACCCAGAACTGTACAGAAAATGTAAGTCACTTCCTGCTGTCCCAATTTGCCGGATTCATTCTTGAGCGCCGCAATCTCATCGGCAAAATACAGGTTTATGTCATGAACCACGACATCACGTTCCTCAAGGCGGAAAGCCCTGTGCTGCATGGCAATGTCATTTATCATATTGAAGGCTGTTCCCGCACGGAAAGATTCACAGGACTGGGACAGTTTTCCTGATGCAGACTCATTTTTCTCCTGAATCTGCTTTTTGATGAATTCATCGTGCTTTTCCAGATAGTAGGCTTTCAGGTTACGTTCACGCCTGATATTTATTATGACAACAAGTGAAACCGCCAGTACAAGCAGAATTATGCCGGACAGGATGACTTTGGAAATGCCCGCCTTATATTTCTGCCTCTGGATTTCATCATTGTGCTCCAGGCGTATCTGAGTTATCTCAGACTGGCTGCTTTTCCTGTCAAGTTCATTCTGATATTCCCTGTTCAGTATTTCGGCATTCCATGCAGCCTGAAACAATCTCATCTGCACCGCAACCTGCTCAAGACCTTTGACTGCCAGTATTCTGGTATCAGGATCCTTAGTAAGGCTATGAGCCCTTTCAAGATATGTGAAAGCCGAATCCGGATTGTGCAAATAATACAGTGCAATGCCTTTGACTGTATATCCGGAAGCTGTACCCTCTTCATCAGAACATCCTGCCAGATAGCTGTCAGCCAGTTTCAGCATTCCTTCACCGGCCCTGACGCCATCTTTGGCATTCAATATATGAGCAAGGTACAGTTTGCAGGAATTCCTTTTGGCAGCCGGCAGACTGCTGTCATTGAGAAGGCTTTCAAATATCTCTTCCGAAATGGAATAATCATGCCTTTCATAATATGCCACAGCCATATCAAACCGGCACAGAGCCAAAGCCTCTGTGTCGCCCAGTCTCCTATACAGCCTTTCACCGTCCGAATATACACCAAGGGCCTCATCATGCAGTCCGCGGCGGTTGTAATGGCGTCCCAGAAGTACGTTTGTCATTGCGTATCGGACTGTGACTGTATCTGTTGACAGGGTTTTTGACTTGAGCAGAGCATATATGGCTTCAGGATCCCTGTTCTGGCTTGAATATGCAAGTCCCATGGCCAACCAGCCCATTGCCTTGTGGTAGCCCTTCCCGTTGCTGCCCCAAAAATCTGCAGCTATGCAGGCAACTGAATCAGACAGGTTGTCATTTCCGGCAAGATATGATGCACAAGTCTGCAGAAATGCGTACATGGCAGCATTATGGCCATTAAGTGTCTTGAAGTCAATGGAATCAAGTTTGGCAAGCACCTGCTGCGGATTTTCATCCAGTTCCTGATCCAAGCGGTTCAGTTCCGACCTTACACCGCGTGAACATGATACGGTCAGGACTGCAGCAACTATGAAGAGGATTGTCTTTTTCATGCCGGCAAAAATAGCGAAATACGATTATTTGCCATAAATTTGAGGCCATAAACTACAGTAGAATGACATTTTTACAGACAACCATTGACCCGAGCTCCATTGCAAGCATGAATGATTCCATCAAGGCCGTGACTGACACCATTCTGGAACAGGTCAGGAACAACCCTAACGCATTCTTGCACAGTCTGCTGCAGGATACAATCGATTTCGGCATCAAACTGCTGGCAGCCCTTGCCATATATGCCATTGGAATCTGGATCATAAGAAGAATAAAGGGCGGCCTGACCAGGATGTTTGTCAGACGCAACACAGAAGGCACACTTTCAACCTTCATCACTTCACTTGTATCCATCTCCCTGACAGTGCTGCTAATTGTCATCTCAATAAGCACTTTAGGAATCAACACCACATCACTGGCAGCTATGCTGGCGGCTGGCGGGATGGCAATAGGCATGGCTCTGAGCGGTACGGTATCGAACTTTGCAGGAGGAATCATGCTGCTCATTTTCAAGCCATTCAAGGCCGGTGACTTCATAAACGCCCAGGGATACAGCGGTACGGTCCGGGAAGTGACAATTGTCAACACAAAGATTGTGACCACAGACAACCGCATAATTGTCATTCCCAACGGAACCCTTTCAAACGGCAACATAGACAACTATTCGACCATGCCATTACGCAGGGCCGATTTTGAAATCAACGTGGCTTACGGGACCGATGCCGACCAGTGCATTAAAGCCATTCTGGATATTGTCGCAAGGGACAGCCGCATTCTCAGCTCCAGGGATGAAGGTGCATCAGACCCGTTCGTAGCGCTCAGTGCGCTGAATGAAAGCAACATAACCTTTGTTGTCCGCCTGTGGGTCCGGTCATCGGACTACTGGAATGTCAAGTTCGATATGAACAAGGCATTCTACACACTGCTGCCTGAGGCCGGAATCCAGTTCGACTATCCGTATATGAACGTAAAGATCACCAACTGATCAACAGGGACTGTCCCTGTTGTGCACAAAAAAAGCGACCCGCTTCCGGGCCGCTTTTTTCTGTACAATGGGGACAGTCCCCACTGGTCATTAGGCGTACATGGCAACGATAGCTTCGTAAAGCTCCTGCTTGCCTGAAGTCTGCTTGGGTTCGTCAACCTTCTTGCCGTACTCGTAAACTTCTTCCAGAGTCAGCTTGCCCTGTTCGAACTTCTTACCCATACCCTTGTCAAATGAAGCGTAACGGGCAGCCTTCATCTTCTTGTAAGGTGATTCTTCAAGCAGCTTGGCTGCGCATTCCAGAGCGCGGGCCATTGCGTCCATACCGCTGATGTGAGCGATGGCAATGTCCTCAAGGTCAGTTGAGTTACGACGGGTCTTGGCGTCGAAGTTGGTGCCGCCTGTGCCCAGACCACCGTTACGGATGATTTCCATCCAAGCCTGAGTCAGTTCGTAGTTGTCAATTGGGAACTGGTCGGTATCCCAGCCGTTCTGATAGTCACCGCGGTTTGCATCGATTGAACCGAGCATATCGGCATCAACTGCACACTGAAGCTCGTGTTCGAAGGTGTGACCGGCGAGTGTAGCGTGGTTAACCTCAATGTTCACCTTGAAGTCCTTGTCAAGGCCATGAGCGCGAAGGAATCCGATAACAGTCTCTGTATCGGCATCATACTGATGTTTGGTCGGCTCCATAGGTTTGGGCTCGACAAGGAATGTGCCTTTGAAGCCTTTTGAACGGGCATAGTCGCGGGCCATCGTAAGCATAGTTGCCATATGCTCTTTCTCGCGTTTCATATCGGTGTTGAGAAGGCTCATATAGCCCTCACGGCCACCCCAGAACACATAGCACTGTCCGCCAAGCTCGATAGTTGCGTCGATAGCGTTCTTGATCTGAAGCATTGCGCGTGCGGCAGCATTGAAATCAGGGTTGGTGCTGGCGCCGTTCATATAGCGCTTGTGGCCGAATACATTGGCCGTACCCCAAAGAAGTTTGATGCCTGTCTCGGCCTGTTTCTTTTTGAGGTATGCTACAATCTCCTTGAGGTTTTCCTCATACTCCTCGGGAGTGGCAGCCTCGTCAACAAGGTCGATGTCGTGGAAGCAATAGTACTCTATACCGAGTTTCTGCATGATTTCGAAACCGGCATCAGCTTTGTTCTTTGCCTTCTCGACTGCAGTAGAACCTGTGTTCCAGGGGAAGGTCTTGGTTCCACCACCGAACTGGTCGGCACCTTCTGCGCAGAGGGTATGCCACCAGGCCATGGCAAACTTGAACCAGTCTTTCATCTTTTTACCGGCCACTACCTTCTCGGGATCATAGTAATGGTATGCAAGTGGATTTTTTGAATCTTTGCCCTCGAATCTAATGGGCTTAATCTGAGGAAAATACTCCATAATGATATTGGTTTTATTGGATTGATCACTGTTTCATATATAGCATACAAATTTAATCTTTTAATTGGAATTTCAGCTATAAAACATAACTTCGTGATGCCTTGCTGCCTATGGCCTGACACCTTATTCGGACTTTTTCTTGCTGTGCTTGAGCAGAAAATACATCTCGCGGCATATCCAGGCGTCGGTAGCGGCATACACCTTCTGGGCATCGGACAGACGAGGAGCCTCCCAGTTGCTCAGTTGCTGTGTCTTGGAGATACGGCGTCCCATCAGTATGGCAGCGAGTTTCTTTACGCTCTTGTCCTGTATCCCCCAATCA
>JAGHSY010000066.1 GCA_018065615.1 Candidatus Colenecus caballi
GGCTGTATACAACAGTCCTTATTCAATAACAGAGATAGCTACATTAGTAAGAGTGTCAGCATTAGCGAAAAAGAACCTAAAAGAGCTCGTCACCGAACCACGACCACTCATTCAAAATCAAAATGTCAAAGAGCCAACTTTATTTTAAAAACTTAACGCATCAGTAGTAATGCAAAATTATGTTCTGCTCTTTGACCCGAAAAGAAAAAAACGGGCAAAAATCCGAATTGTTGAAAACTTTCCACAGCCTGTTGATAACTTATGTGCACACCGCCGGTCTCTCTTGAACATGTCAAAAAATGAACTATATTTGCAGACATGAAAGTGCATTTCCAGATTGAGTACATAACCCGCTGGGGAGAAAACCTTTACCTGTGTCTGAACATGGGCGGGGACAGCCAGCTGTGTCTGGAAATGGACAACAACGGTGAAGGCATCTGGTTCACGGACTATGAGTTCGATGAAGACGAAATCATGGGCCATGACATTACATACAGCTACATGGTCCAGACTGACGGCATCATTACAAGACAGGAGGAAGGTTCCCGCCACTCGCTGCCCTACACCCGTGCCAGCCGCCTGGTGCTTTCGGACCGGTGGAAGACCTATAACGGCCATGAAATGGAGCAGCGCACCGTTGCCATTCCATACGTCCGCCTGAACAGCCGCCCGCGCTGGAAAGGTGCCGGCACGGCAGTCCCCGTCTTCTCTCTGCGCAGTGAACGGGATTTCGGAATAGGACAGTTCACGGACCTGAAGATTCTGGTTGACTGGGCATCGGCCACAGGACAGAGCATAATCCAGACCCTGCCGGTCAATGACACCATCATGACCGGAACATGGCGTGACTCCTACCCCTACAGCGCCAACTCGTCATTCGCGCTCAACCCCATATATCTGGATCTGGAACTGGTAGGAAAGCTCTCAGACACAGGGTATTCCGAAAACATGGAAAAGCTCAGGGTGGAACTGAACGCCTTGCCCGAGATTGATTTCGAACGTGTCCTGAAAGCCAAGTCCGATTATACGGACCGCCTGTACGCCCAGTTTGGAGAACAGCACCTCAAGTCAAAGGAATACAAGGCTTTCTTTGCCGCCAACCGCAACTGGCTTGAGCCATATGCCATTTACTGCTATCTGCGTGACAAATACGGCACAGCAGACTTCACACAGTGGCCCGAAAGCACATACAAGCCTTCACTTCTGAACAAATACTGCACGCCCGGCAATGCACGGTTCCGTGAAATACAGAAACACATGTTCATCCAGTTCCATCTGGACAGGCAACTTTGTGATGTTAAGAAATATGCCAATAAAAAAGGTGTGCTTCTGAAAGGAGACATACCCATAGGAGTAAACCGCCACAGCAGTGACGTATGGATACATCCGGACCTGTTCAACACTGACTGCCAGGCCGGTGCACCGCCCGATGACTTTGCCGTTGACGGCCAGAAATGGGGAATGCCCACCTACAATTGGAACAATATGGCCCGTGACGGCTATGCATGGTTCATAGAGCGTTTCCGCAAGATGGCGGACTACTTTGACGCATACCGCATTGACCATCTGTTGGGATTTTTCCGCATTTGGGAAATTCCGTTGCAGTACAGCAGCGGGCTCATGGGCCGTTTCAACCCCGCCCGCCCCTACACTGCCTACGAACTTCAGGAAATGGGTTTCCGCCCTGACCCGAACGAATTCAAGACCGCCCGCCCCGGACAGCCCGAGACCGATGTCCTGTTTCTGGAAGACACCCGTCTGCCAGGCCATTTCCACCCGCGCATAGAAGGTTTCAAGACCGATGTCTTCAGCACCCTGCCGCCTGAAGACCGCCAGGCCTACCGCCGCATACATGATGACTTCTACTACAGCCGCAACAACCGTTTCTGGAGTGAGGTTGCCATGTCCAAGCTGCACGCACTTATTGCGGCCACTGACATGATAGTCTGCGGTGAAGACCTGGGCATGATACCCGCCTGCGTACCTGAAGTCATGGACCGCCTGCGCATCATGGGCCTTGAGGTCCAGCGCATGCCAAAGACGCAGGGAGTCCCGGTGTCCGATCCCGCTGACTACCCCTACATGTCCGTCTGCACCACATCGACCCATGACATGAGCGTGCTGCGTGCCTGGATGGAGAAGGAAATGCCTGAAAACAGCGTCATCACCGGCACGGACGCCACCCCATCGGCCTGCATGAACGTCATTTCAGCACATCTGGCATCGGCCTCAATGCTGGCAATATTCCCGCTTCAGGACTGGCTGGCCATGAGTGCGGACCTGCGCGCGCCCGACCCCGACGCCGAGCGCATAAACGTGCCCGCCAACCCCGACAACTACTGGCGCTACCGCATGCACCTGAATCTTGAGGACATGCTCAAGTCCGATGAGTTCAACGCCTCAATTGCCAGAATGCTGCATCTTTTCGGCCGTTAAGAGAAGAATTCCAGCATTTCGTGCTGATAATCTTCTGCGCACATGCGCTACAAGGCATGTAGAAGTGGTATCCGATTCTAATTCACTGTCATGGAACATTTTTGAGGCACTTTTTGTTCACCGATGGAGGATACGCGTGAAGGCGGGTGCCCCAGAAGCCTTGTGAACGGGGTGTCTGTTTCGGATTCGCGGTCTTGGAACAAATAAGTGCCGATTTTTGTTCATCTATGGAGGATACGCGTGAAGGCGGGTGCCTCAGAAGCCTTGTGAACATGGCACCTGTTTCGGCAGCGGTGTCCCCAGGCGCAGTCATTTTCCATTTCTGTATCGAATTCATGTCAATGGGGGACTCCAGTCCACAATCCATGTCAATAATTTGAGTACAGTATCAACCGGCAAGGC
>JAGHSY010000017.1 GCA_018065615.1 Candidatus Colenecus caballi
TATCAGCACTATTTGCTGTTAGTACTCCTCCTCGTTGAAGATAGATTGCAGTATTGATTATCAATCAGTTATGAATTTTTGACCGAATTTTATACAAACAAATTCTAACCTCTGAGGATTTCAAATGAGCGGTTTGTTTGTATGGTCGATTTATCCTCATAAGTGGCAGGAAAACTATTTTTCTCATAACGAGTGTAATAATGGTAATCAGTTCTGCTTGTAGGTGACCTTAAGATTATCATCCTTGTTCAGAGCCTCCTCAAGAGTGTTGAACTCATCCATTGTATCGGGGTTGTTGGGCAGGGCAAAGAATCCTTCGGTCTTCTTTTTGCTCACCTCCTTTAGCTTGGAATTCAGGTCTTTCATCTCTATGACTGATGCCAGCTCCTGCTCCGTGAGCTTTTTCTGGCTGGTCAGGGTGCAGGTTACATCCTTCTTGCCGTCCTGGCCCTTGGCATACTGTACCAGAATGATATTCTTAGGCGGAGCTTGAAGCCTGAAATGGATGGGTATGGAGTAGCTTACACGTACCGGCTTTCCCTCATGCATTCCCGGCTTCCATGCGGGCATGTCCGAAACGATACGGACCACTTCGGCATCTACCAGCGGATCAACCGATTTCACGACATTTACGTCCGATACCGTTCCGTCTGTCTCAACTGTAAACTGGACTATTACGCGGCCCTGTATTTCCTGCTCTTTTGCCCCTTCCGGGTATTTTAAATTCTGCTGTATGTATGAAAGCATTGCAACAGTGCCGCCCGGGTATTCAGGTGCTATCTCCGGCTGGAGCATAGGTTCATCCTGTGCACTTACGTTCACGCTGCCGGCCATAAGTAGAACTACGGTAGTTGCAATGGCGGCAAATAATCCTCTAAAGGATCTGTTGATTACATTATTCTTTATCATATGTATGTTTTAAAATCTTGGTGAAGCTGATACAAGCAGTGAAATATTGACATCATCCTGAATGCTGCGACAGGTGTCTGCGTAATTGAATGCAGTATGATTGCCCGTTGCAGGTGTCTTATAGTGAGGCATGGCAAAACCTATGGCAATGCCTGTAATCATGGCCGCTACTGCAACCCATGACGGTATCCTGCGCCTGAACAGTTTTTGCTCCTGCCCGGTGACATTCAACGGAGCAAGTTTCCATTCGTTGTTCTCATCATTGATCATTGATTTGAAGTCCGAAAGCAACTCTTGGCTCTCTTTTTCAAGTTCGGTAAGTTTGTCCATATCAATACTTTTCATTTAGTTTACAATATTCACGTACGGCATTCAGGGCACTGAACATCCTTGATTTTACCGTACCCTCAGGAATGTCACACACTTTAGCAATCTCGGTAATTGTCAGGTCCTCTCCGTATTTGAGCAGGAATACCACTTTCTGAGGTTCTGGCAATCTCTCTACGGCAGCATGGATTATGTTTCTGCGCTGTTCCTGTTCTAGTTTTTCCGGCACTTCAACCGGCTCTTCCTTGTCAACACTCGATACATATTCCATAACTGTCATCTGCCGGCGATGCTCGTTCCTGAGCATGTTGTACGCTACGGTAAACATCCAGGCGTTGAACGGAAGCTGGGAGTCATACCTCTCCTTGATTGACCACAGACGCATGAACAGGTCCTGTGTCAGGTCACGCGACAGTTCAATGTCGTAACCTGTCATTCGCATAAAGAAACCTTGGGCACGCGGGCCGTACTCAAGATACAGGGCGCGGAATGTGTCAGCGGTCAATCTCATTCATGTATCTCTCCTTTAGTTTCATTATATACTCATGATCCTCAGGGTCAACATCTTTCATTCTGCAACAGTTCTCCACAATGCGTACCATCAGGTTGCGCAGCCTGTCATACTCCGCTTTCATTCCCTGGGCCTTGTAAAAGTCCAGCAGGGATTTGAAACAAGGAATGAAGTTCAGATTGAGGGTGTAAATCCGTTCATCTAAAAAGGTATCGGGAACAAAGGTCTCATACATGTAGTCTGTGAGATAGACTGATTCATAGTTCCTGCGCTTTACGGCCAGGTTGTCATAACGCTTGGTGCTGTATTTGGTGACCAACCCCTCGGAATAGAGGAAATTCTTGAAAATCTCAGGTATATAATAGCTTGTAAAATAGACCGGACGCTTTGATGTGTGGGCTATGGAGAATATAAGGTTCTCGCGCCACGGGTTCATATAGTCAATGTTGGTCTTGTCAGCAGGCGGCTGTGTGGCTTCAACTCCAAGCAGATTGCATATATACTCAAGGTAATCGGGCTCCTGCAGCAGGTTTAGGTTTATTATCAGGCGGTCCTGAAAGAGTCCCTTGCCGTACTGTACCATCAGACAGGCAAAAGTCTCCTCCTCGCCGCTGACAAACAGGATTCCGTTCTCCTCCATGCCTGCCATACAGTTGTATGCGTATGACAGCATTGTATATGAATAGCTGCCTGTGTTGTACCAGCGTTTTAGGATGTCGGCCATCAGGCTTGTCCTGCCTGTTTTTACCAGATAGGCTACATAACTCGGGTACATCGGTTCAAAATCAGGACGCATCTTTATGGCTTTCAACATGTTGTCCTGTACGTTGTCTAATTTAGGCGTCTTGTCTATTATTACAAGATCGTCCAGATAATCGGGCCGGTTTCCGAGCATGCGGGTGTAATTGAAATCAATGATATACCGTGCATAGCTGTTGGGGCGTTCCTTGTGAAGTCTGTTTGCTATGGCTGCCATCTCTTTTGCCATTGCATCCAGATCAACATCTCTGGCTGCAGCATTGGCAAACTTGGATTTAGTGAAGGTGAACCAGTAATACCACGCTTCATCATCATTGGGATTCTTCTGCACCTCTTTCTCCCAGAGTGCAGCCTGATGCGTGTACCATTGAGCGTCATGCTCGCTACGTAGAGCCTCGATTGATGCCGGCCTTTCTGTCTGTGCCCATGCCGTGACAGTAGAGAAAACCGCTATCAGAAGTATTGGAACAAGTATCTCTTTCATTGTCTTCTTACTTTTTTATGTTTTTGTTTTGAAGAAGCGCTTCATATATAAACACACACAAACATAAAAAAGGTTCGGCAAAACAAAGACTTTTTACACTCTTGTTTTAAAAAGAATATAGAAAGAAGTATGAGGAGGGAGAGGTTTATATTGTTCTCTCAGTCATATGATTATGTGCTACTTCAACGATGGAGTAATAATTCCAGCGACAAAACTGCCAGTGCCCCAACAGGACACCGGCAGTTTCCATATTAACAAGGATAAATTCCTAATCCTCATCCGGCTCAATTTCCTCCATATAAACCACCAGTTCCAAATCCTCATAAACGTCAATATCCCTGTGGCAGCCGTGAAGTAACCTTGACAACTGCTACCCTGAACCCTCAGGATAGCCTAAATCCACGCAGTCCTATAAAATGCGTCTGTGCTCCATAACAGAAAAATACAAATCCTTGACATTCAATGCAAGGTCTGCTATAGGGGTGTCCTTTATCTGATATATATCATATAGATGACGTGACATTCGTGATGTCCTTACATCGGCAGATGGTTTGTGA
>JAGHSY010000076.1 GCA_018065615.1 Candidatus Colenecus caballi
GTAAAGGAGAGATAGAACAGACATACCAGTGTCAGCGCTATTGCAAAAACCTTTACGAAACCTTTGTTCTGCATACTTTTATATTAATTGATTATTTAAAATATTTTCTACCCGAAAATAATAAGCGTGCAAATATAGGGAATTTTTCAATTCCATATACTCGTACGCGCGTTTTCTATAGGAAATATATGCTTTTCGCAGGTGCGGGGGCGTTTTTTGCGGGGTGGTTATGGCGATTTTTGCGTCTTCCTGGCGGCTTTTGCCAACTACGGTAACACCAAGTGCCCATATAAGGCTTGTGAATGGGACGAACGTTACTGAAAGGCTTCAAAAACGTGGTCCGGTAACAGTGACTGGCCCCACAAACGTTATGAGGACGGCCACTGTTACCATGTTTGGCGAAATGGAAAACGTGATCCAAGTGCCGGTCAATGCAGGACAATCAGGAACTGGAAATGCTTGGGTTCGTCAGCCCGAACCATGTACTGCGGCTCAGTTTTGGCACCCCATGCGTCATTTCCTCCAACGCCAATTATCTCGCTGTCAATGTTTACGTTTATGTAGTTCCGATGAGGTACCTCAAACCCATGTCCGGCCTGTTCGATGTCCTCCTCGCTGCAGTTCCACACTCTGAAATTGAACGGAGTCCCGGCGGCTTCAATGCTGAAACGGCCTGCACCTTCCAGTGTCAGTTCTTCAGTATCGCACCGGTTTCCGTTGTCCTGAGGATACACATAATCGGTCCACAGATCCTGAACGGAACATCTGTTTCTCTTTATCAGAGCGGAATTCTTCCGGTCAGGGTAGTTCTCCCATGGTCCGCGTCCAAGGTAGTCCACGTCTGTGAAACTGTCAGGAAGGCGCAGGCGTACACCGAATTTCGGCATCAGTGACGGGCCTCCGGGAGCGGGTGTGTAGTCCATGCCGACCAGGACATTGCCGTTTCCGAAAATTGTGTAAGTCATTGTCAGTCCGGCACTTTCCAGCAGAGTCATATCGGTCTTGACTGTCCACATGTCACTTGAAACCTTTTCAAGCGTGACTGACTTCACCCTGCGGCCGGCGGCAGCATTACGCCACATGCCCATGCTCCGTTCGTAGTCATTGCGTATCTGGCTGTCATTGGCGGGTTTCCAGAAATATGGTTCCAGAGGCAGTACGGTGCTGAAATTACTGTCGCCGGTGTATGACCTGAGTGACAGGGATCCTGTACTGTCTATTGTGGCAACGGTGGTATGATTGCCTGTTCTGGCCCTGATTTCATAGCCGTTTTCACCGGAGCAAACCAGTTCCAGCGGGTTTGGAGAACTAATGTCATTGATACATTCCAGCTCCGGTTCCTTCAGGCGGAACTGGTCATAAGCGGCGGTCCAGTCTTCCGGGGCCCAGAAAGGCCTGTCGGCATATTTTGCCCTGACGGTCACAAACGATGCTTCATCACAGGAAAAGCGTATTACACCGTTTTCATCGGGCCTGACCTCTTTGTTTCCGCTCCAGGTGCCGTTCCCCGTGTGGAATTCCAGTTCATATCTGTACTCGTCCAGACCCGTGAACGCGTCAATGCCTGTAATCTGTATTGTGGAGTCCGATGTCAGAGCGAACTTTAGCGGCTGGTAGATGTATTTGAGTTCGTAGTAATGCGGGTGTGGGGTGCGGTCGGGCGCCAGCAGGCCGTTGATGACAAAGTTGCCGTCATTGGGCATGTCGCCGAAATCGCCGCCGTAGGCCCAGAATTCGCCGTCTTCAAGTTCCAGCCCATGACCCTTGTAGCGTAGAGGTGATGCGTCAACGGGCTTGGCAATACCCTGGTCCACCCAGTCCCAGACGGCGGCGCCGGCTATGCTGCTGTCGGCCAGAATCACGTCCCAGTACTCCTTCAGGTTGCCGCCGGCATTGCCCATCATGTGGGCGTATTCGCGCATGAAGAATGGTTTGTCAGAAATTTTCCTTGCCTCGGACTTCAGGCGGGCGGGTGGCAGGTAGCTGTCATCATACAGATCGGACTGGTCTATGTCTGTGTCAGAAAAGATCAGGCGGGTGGTGTCAATGGCAAGCACGGCCCGGCGCATGGCTGCCATGTTGGCGCCGCGTCCGCCTTCGTTGCCCAGTGACCAGATCAGAACCGATGCGTGGTTCCTGTCACGCAGTACAAGTGACTGCGCACGGTCAGTCAGGGCGGCCTTCCATTCGGGACGTTCGCCTAAAACACGGTTGCGCAGTCCGTATCCGTGTGACTCCTGGCAAGCTTCGTCCATGACGTACAGACCGTAGCGGTCACACAGTTCATACAGCGCGGTTCTGTCAGGATAATGTGAAGTGCGCAGCATGTTGATGTTGGCCTGTTTCATGAGCATGATGTCCTTTTCCAGAGTTGCATAGTCCACAAAATGTCCCGTACGCGGATGGTGGTCGTGGCGGTTCACGCCGCGCAGCTTGACAGGCTGTCCGTTGATGTACATCACTTCGCCCTTCACCTCTACACGCCTTATTCCGTAGTTCTGTACAAAACTTTCAGAAAGCCGGCCTTTGCTGTCAAACAACTTGATTGTGGCAGTATACAGGTTCGGTTTTTCGGCAGACCACAGTTTGCGGCAAAGGCTTATCAGTGTCCTTTCAAGCTTAACGGTGTCACCTGGCATTATTGCAGGAACGTAAAGTGCCCATCCGTCAATTTCAAGTTTCTGTCTTTTGGATTTCCCGGTGCCGGAATTTGTGATTCCAACTTCAATGTACGTGACATCAGAATTGAAATCCTCCGATGGAATGGCCGAAATTGAGTAGTCTGTTATGTGCACAAGGGGGCGTTCCCACAGTTTGACGGAGCGGTGTATGCCGCTAAGACGCCAGAAATCCTGGTCTTCTATGTAGGAGCCGTCACAGTAGCGGTACACCTCTACGGCCAGACGGTTCTGTCCCTTGACCAGATATGCTGAAATGTCGAATTCCGCCGGTGACATGCTGTTCTGGCTGTAACCCACCTTCTGCCCGTTCACCCATACGTAGAAGGCCGATTCCACACCCTCGAACTCCAGAATCCAGTTCTTGCCTTTCGGGTCCGCCACGTCAAAGAAAGTGACGTAGTTGCCCACAGGGTTGCGGTTCTCAAATACTGTCCATGAGCGGTCCGGTTCGGAAGTCACACGCGGAATGTCACGTTTGAAAGGATAGTTGTAGTTGGTGTAGAGCGGTGTTCCGTAGCCCTGCATCTGCCAGCTGGCCGGTACGTGTATGTCATCCCAGCCGGATACATCGAACTCCAGTCTGTAGAAGTCAGCAGGGCGTGAATCCGGGTCCTTTGACCAGTGGAATTTCCAGATTCCGTCCAGCCAGGTTATTTCAGGATTGTCCTGCTGTGACGAAGGGTTGCCCAAAGTGGCGTGATACGGCAATTTGTTTATGCCGAAGACTTGCGGATTCTCCCAGTCGGGGACGGTCTGTGCGCCTGCGGCCGTTAAAGCCATGCACAGGAATGGCAGAAGGACTTTTCTCATTGCGGTCAGTATTTGCCGCAAAGATAATTCATTTGTTCAATTTGAACCGGGAAATGACGGGATAGTGGTCACTGTCTTTATTGCCGCGGTCCACGTTTGAACTGATGGGGGTGAGAGCACTGTTGCAGAACATGTGGTCAATGCGGTAGAACAGACGGTGTTCGTGATAGGTTATGCCGGGGCCGCGGCCGACGGTTCCATAGACGTCAGTAAGGAATCTGTCAAAGACGTGGAAGGAATAGGACAGGGGTGTGTCATTGAAGTCACCGCATACTATCAGGTATTTTGCAGTCTCTGCCTGCGCCTTGTCTCTGACCAGTTCGGCCTGGTTGGCTCTGAGACCGGTTGACTTGAGCAGTTTGCCTATAACCTTCTTTGATCCTGCGTACAGCGTGGAATCATTGGGGTTCTCAATGAAATGGTGGTATTCGTCAAAGTCCTCCTGAACCAGGCTGTTGGACTGCAGGTGACAGTTGAAAACGGCCAAAGTGTCACCTTCAACAAGAAGCCGCAGGTACAGGCAGCTGTTTCCGCCTGCAGCCTTGTTGAAAGGGATTGTCTCATGGCTGATTATGGGATATTTGGAGATGCACGCCTGCATGTGATCCTTGTCCGTGAACCTGTATGGGTATTCTCCGTTCAGTTCCATATTCCTGTCAATATCGTTAAGGACACTGGTCCTGGCTTCCTGAAACAGCAGAATCTGTGCACCGAGCGATGTGACATGCTGAAGAAGAGGGTTGGAGGCGGATGCATCACCATTATTGTCATATCCGAATGATTCGGTGTTGAAGGTGAGCACGGTCAGGTCCGGATTGGCATCGGACTTGGAAAAATTGATCGGACAGTACCTTAATATGGGACCGATGCAGACAAGAATTGTGACAACTGATATCAGCGCGCCTTTTTTCCATGTAATGAGCCACAGCACGAGGAAGACTATGGTGGCTATGAACAGGAATGGGAATGCCAGTCCGGACAGTGCGGCAAAGGGCCATCGGCCTATCGGGGCGGCCATGGACCCGTAACAGCTGAAGATGAGCAGGAGTGACACTGCCACGTTGATGGCAATGAACGGAAACCGTATGATCTTTTTGAAAACGCTCATTTTACTGATCTGACCAGATTGCTTGTCTTTACGAAAAGCCATGTTACAGGAACTGTAATGTCATGCCCTTTGCGGAGCATAAAGTTGTACAGCCATCCTGTGGCGGCGGCACCAAGATGTGCAAAGTCGCTGGCCGGATTGGATTTCGGCAGCAGGGCGGCATCGGCCAGAGCCAGAACAATGACTATATATTTTATCTTGACTGGCCCGAACAGGGGAATGGGTTCGGCATGATTGGGCGCACGGAAAGCCAGAGCGGTGCTGAATGCCAGAATGCAGGCCGATGTCAGCGGTATGGTCTGCTGCCATCCCTTTCCGTTCACGGACGGGAAGGCCAGAAAGACGGCCATGAAACACAGCATTCCGGCAACTCCGCCCAGGACATAAAGCCCACGGAGCCCGTTGGCTGTGAAGAACTGCAGGAATATGCTTCCCAGCCAGAACAGTGTGATCATGTTGAACAGAAGGTGCCACAGGCCATGGCTTGTGAACAGAGCGGTGGCAATGGACCAGGGTTGTCTGAGCAGGACTGCCGGGTTCCAAGGGAACTGGAAGACGCGGGCTATTGACATGTCCGTGCCCGATGTGAACAGCGTGTAGAATATGTCTGCAATCAGAATCAGGACAAACATGCCGCAGTTGACCAGCACCAGGCGGGTCAGGACATCGCCTGTCCTGAACTTGAGCTTCAGTTCTTCAAGAATGTTCATTACCAGGTGAATTCAATATGGTTGTCCTTGCGGTCCTTATGTTTCCAGTAAAGGATAATGAGGAAACCTACAAGCATCCCTCCAAGATGTGCAAAATGCGCTACGTTGTCAGCGGCGCTGGCACGGAGTCCGAGACCAAGTTCCAGAACGACATACCCTATTACCAGCCATTTGGCCTTGATGGGGAATGGAAAAGGTATGATGAACAGCTGGTTGTCGGGGAAAGTCATTCCATATCCGAGAAGAATGCCGTAAACGGCGCCCGATGCACCCACGGTAAGTATTCCGTCAAGGTATGTCTTCATGGGGACAATGTATCCGCCCATGCTGACCTGTTCATATTGGGCAAAGGCAATCTCATAATGCACAAACTGGCAGATCTCCTGCATTACTCCTGCACCGATGCCGCACAGCAGGTAGAAAATCAGGAACCTTTTTGCTCCCCAGGTTTCTTCCATGATGCGGCCGAACATCCATACGGCAAACATGTTGAAGAAAATGTGCTGGAAGCCTTCGTGAAGGAACATGTAGGTGATGAGCTGCCAGATTCTGAAACTGGGTGCCATGAAGAAGTGCAGGCCGAAAAGCCTGTGCAGGTCAATGCCGTATTTGCCCAGAGCAAGAGTGCCCATCCAGGCCAGTACGTTAATGATCAGCAGATTCTTTGTGACTGTGGGCAATTTGTTCATATGTCCTACATAATTAAGGTAACAGACGGCAAAAGTAGCCATTTTTTCAGTAACTTTGCAGTCCATTATCTTAATATATGAAAATAGAACAGCTGATAGCAGAAATGACCGTTCAGGCAGTGAAGGCACTGTACGGTCAGGACATTGAGACCGCATCGGTCCAGGTGCAGAAGACAAAGAAGGAGTTTGAAGGCCATCTGACAATAGTCGTTTTCCCATATCTGAAAATGTCCCGCAAGGGTCCGGAGCAGACCGCAGGTGAGATTGGAACATGGCTGCGCAGCAATGTTGAAGCTGTAAGTTCATACAACGTCATCAAGGGTTTCCTGAACCTTGTCATATCCACCCAGGTGTGGGTTGACATGCTCAATGAGATCAATTCCGATGAAAACTTCGGAACCCGCAAGGCTACAGACAGCGACCCGCTGGTCATGATAGAATACTCATCGCCCAACACCAACAAGCCGCTGCATCTTGGACACGTTCGCAACAACCTGCTTGGCGGTGCGCTGGCCAACATCATGGCCGCCAACGGTTACCGCGTGGTCAAGACCAACATTGTCAACGACCGCGGCATCCATATCTGCAAGTCAATGCTTGCTTGGCTCAAGTGGGGAAACGGCGCCACACCTGAATCCACCGGTAAAAAGGGCGATCATCTGATAGGTGACTACTATGTGGAGTTTGACAGGCACTTCCGTGCCGAGGTCAAGAGCCTGCTGCCCGCAGACTATGAAAACCTTGATGAAAAGGCGCAGGAAGAGGCAAAGGCCAAGGCCGAAAAGGAGTCTCCGCTCATGCAGGAGGCCCACGCCATGCTGGTGAAATGGGAGGCCGGTGACCCCGATGTCCGCGCCCTGTGGGAAAAGATGAACAGCTGGGTCTATGCCGGATTCGATGAGACCTACCGCCGTCTTGGCGTAAGCTTTGACAAGATATACTACGAGTCACAGACCTATCTTGAAGGCAAGGGCAAGGTAATGGAAGGCCTTGAAAAAGGTCTGTTCTTCCGTAAGGAGGACGGTTCCGTCTGGGCTGACCTGGCAGAAAACGGTCTTGACCAGAAACTGCTTCTGCGTAGTGACGGCACATCGGTCTATATGACTCAGGACATAGGAACCGCCAAGCTGCGTTTCCAGGATTTCCCGATTGACCGCATGATTTACGTGGTAGGCAACGAACAGAACTACCATTTCCAGGTGCTTTCCATCCTGCTTGACCGCCTGGGCTTCAAGTGGGGCAAGGACCTTGTGCATTTCTCATACGGCATGGTGGAACTGCCCGAAGGCAAGATGAAGAGCCGTGAGGGTACGGTGGTCGATGCCGATGACCTTATGGACGAAATGATTGAGACCGCCCGCCAGACCAGCGCCGAACTTGGCAAGCTGGACGGCCTGACAAAGGAGCAGTCCGATGAAATTATGCGTATTGTGGGCATGGGTGCCCTGAAGTATTTCATCCTGAAGGTCGATGCACGCAAGAACATGACCTTCAATCCCAAGGAATCCATTGATTTCAACGGAAATACCGGCCCGTTCATACAATATACATACGCCCGTATCCGCTCAATCATGCGCAAGGCGGCAGAGGAAGGCATTAAACTTAACCAGAGACTTTATGCAAGTGATCATGAAGTCATTTCTGAAAAGGAACTGGGACTCATACAGATGCTGAACGGTTTCCAGGATGTGGTGCACCAGGCTGCCGATGACTACAACCCGTCACAGATTGCCAACTACTGCTATGATCTGGCAAAGGAATTCAACCAGTTCTATCATGATTTCAGCATAATGCACGAACCAAGCCGTAACCTCAAGCTGTTCCGTCTGACTCTTGCTGCCAACGTTGGCAAGATTATCAGAACAGGTATGGGACTGCTCGGTATTGAAGTACCCGAAAGAATGTGATATGCCCGGTCCGAAATTCTACGTTGTCTGGATTGGTCTTGCCCCGGGTGTCTATGATACTTGGGACGAGTGCAAGCAGCAGGTAGAAGGATGGAAAGGTGCCGTGTACAAAGGTTTTGAGACACGTCAGGAGGCCGAGCGTGCATTTCAGCTGCCTCCTGAAAACTTCATAGAGAAAAAGGTTTCACAGTGTGGCTGCAAAAAGGAGCCCAAGCCCGTTCCGGCCGAAGTGTGCCGTCAGGCTCTGGCCGTTGACGCGGCATGTAGCGGCAATCCCGGACAGATGGAATACCGTGCCGTCTATCTGGGTGACATGGAGGAAAAGTTCCATTTCGGCCCTGTTCTTGGAACCAACAACATTGGTGAGTTTCTTGCAATAGTGCATGCCCTAGCCCTTTACAGGAGCCGTGGGCTGGACTGGCCTGTCTATAGTGACAGCCGCAATGCCATTGCATGGGTCAGGCAGAAACAGTGCAGGACCAAACTGGAACGTACCCCGGAGACCGAGACCGTATTCCAGCGCATTGACAGCGCCGAGCGCTGGCTCAGGGAGAACACTTACCGCAATCCCATAATCAAGTGGGAGACAGACAAATGGGGAGAGATTCCCGCAGATTTCGGACGCAAATGAAATCAGGACAAAGCAGAATACTGATGCTTGTCAGGCATTACCTGACTCTTGTGGTGCTGTTCATTCTTGAAAAACCGCTGTTCATGCTGTATGCAGGCGGCATAGGACGGCATCTGGGACTGAAACAGTGGCTTCTGGTCATGTGGCACGGCATCCCTATTGACCTGTCAGTTGCGGGATATCTGACTCTGCTGCCTGTTCTGCTTGTCATTGTATCAGTATGGTCAGCCTCATTTCCAATCAAGAAGATAATGCGGGTTTATGATGCATTCATCGGCCTGCTTCTGGCACTGATATTTGTGGGCGACGCCGCACTGTATCCGTTCTGGGGGTTCAAGCTTGACGCATCAGTCCTGTTCTACCTGAAGACTCCGAAAGAGGCCATGGCCAGCATTTCGCCGCTTATGGTTGTGGTGGGAATCCTGGTTGTCCTGCTTGTCTGCTGGCTGATTTACAGAATGCTGTTAAGGTCACTCAAACCGATGGATGTGCAGTACCCGGCCGTACTTATGCCGGTCATTGTCACCTTTGCTGACATTCTGCTTTTTGCACCGCTTTTCCTTGCCATACGCGGCGGATTGAGCGAATCGACCATGAACGTGGGTCATGCTTATTTTTCAAGTGACCAGTTCCTGAACCATTCTGCCGTCAATCCGGGTTTCAGCCTGCTGTCATCTTTCAGCAAGACATCGGACTATTCACAGTGGTACGAATATTTTGATGAACAGCAGCGTGCGGAACTGTTTGACGGACTGTACAGCGTGTCGGACAGCACGACAGAGAAACTGCTTTCAGACGTGCGTCCCAATGTGCTGTTCATGGTGCTTGAGGGCTTTGGCGGTCCAATTGTTCATGACATTGAAGTGACTCCCTGCCTTCACTCTCTAATTGGTCAGGGGGTGTATTTCAGCAATTGTTATGCCAGCAGTTACCGTACTGACCGCGGCATGGTCTGCATAATGAACGGACATCCCGGACTGCCCGTGACTTCAATAATGAAACTGCCCAACAAGAGTGCCACACTTCCGTCCATACCCGGAAAACTGGTGGAGCAGGGTTACAAGGCCGATTTCATGTACGGCGGTGATGTCAATTTCACCAATATGCGAAGCTGGCTGTTCAGCTGCGGATTCAGCAAGGTGACATCGGACGTGGATTTCACCATTCAGGAGCGTCATACCAACGCATGGGGCGTGAATGATGACATAACAATGCGCCGTCTGCTGGACAATTTGACGTCACGTACTGATTCGCTGTGGATGACTGGCTATCTGAGCCTTAGCAGCCATGAGCCTTTTGAGGTGCCGTATCACCGCCTTGAAGACCCCAGGGAAAACTCGTTCGCATATTCCGACAGCTGTCTTGGCGCGTTTGTTGACAGTCTGCGCAATACTCCGGTCTGGGACAATCTGCTTCTGGTAATCATGCCTGACCATGGAATACGCAATTCCACTACAAGTTCCACGTATGCACCGGACATGTATCACATGCCGCTGCTTCTGTTGGGCGGCGCCGTCCTTCAGCCCCGTGTCATTGACACATTCATGAGCCAGTCCGATATTGCTGCAACCCTCCTTGCACAGATGGGCATTGACCACAGCGGTTTCCTGTTCAGCAGGAACGTGCTGTCATCGGACTACACATATCCGTTCGCGTTCTATACGTTCTCAAACGGTTTCGGCTTTCTGGACAGTACCGGCACGACTTTGTTTGATGCCGATGGAGACGGTGTGCTGTCAGACATTCAAGATGGTACGGACATGCGCCTTATGCGCGGCAAGGCCATACTCCAGACCCTGTATGACGATTTGGGCAGCCGCTGACAGGAATTCCTTGGTATGAGGAAAAATCAATACACCTTGACTTTGAGTTTGGCGTAAGCGCGCTCAACCTTTTCAAGAGCCTTCTCAACGCTTTCCGCACGGGCAAGGATTACACCCATGCGGCGGTGTCCCTTGATGAACGGTTTTCCGAACAGACGTATCTGGACATCGGGCTCGGAGAGAATCTCATCAAGGTTCTCGAATTCGACCATGCTGGTGTCACCTTCTACGACAATGGCCTTTGAAGCGCTTGGTCCGAAGAAATTGACTTTGGGAATTGGCAGGCCAAGCACGGCGCGTGCATGAAGAGCGAATTCTGACAGATCCTGTGAAATCATTGTCACCATGCCGGTGTCATGCGGACGCGGAGAAACCTCGCTGAAAAGGACGTTTTCACCGCATACGAACATTTCCACGCCGAAAATGCCGTATCCACCAAGTGCATCGGTAATCTTCTTTGCAATGTCCTGAGCCTGGGCTATAGCCTTGTCGCTCATGGGCTGTGCCTGCCATGATTCACGGTAGTCTCCGTCAACCTGATGGTGTCCGATAGGATTGAGGAAAGTCGTTCCGGCGCTGTGGCGCACGGTCAGCAGGGTTATTTCATAGTCAAACTTAACAAAACCTTCAACAATCACCTCACCGCCTCCGGCACGGCCGCCTTCCTGAGAAATCTGCCATGAACGGTCAGCATCGGCCGTGGTCTTGCATACACTCTGACCATGGCCGGATGAGCTCATGATAGGCTTTACGACACAGGGTGTACCTATTTCGGCAATGGCGGCATCAAACTCCTGACGCGTTGCGGCAAAGCGGTATTTTGAAGTTGGAAGTCCCAGCTTTTCGGCTGCCAGCTGACGTATTCCCTTGCGGTTCATGGTCAGGAAAGTGGCGTTTGCTGTTGGGATCACATGATAACCTTCCTTTTCAAGTTCGACAAGCGTCGGGGTGGCTATGGCCTCGACTTCAGGAATAATCAGATCAGGCTTTTCCTGCTCTATTATCTCTCTGAGACGCGCTCCGTCAAGCATCGACAGAACATAACTGCGGTGGGCCACCTGCATGGCAGGGGCATTCTCATAACGGTCAAGGGCAATGACTTCGACACCATAGCGCTGAAGTTCAATTGCAGCTTCCTTTCCCAGTTCGCCTGAACCGCACAGAAGGGCCTTTTTTGCGACTTTTGTAAGCGGTGTACCAATCTTTACCATATACTGTTGAATTATAACTGTTGCATATCATTGAGACGCTTGTAATAGCCGTTCATGGCTATCAGTTCCTCATGCGTACCGCGTTCCACAATCTTTCCTTCATGCATGACGCATATTTCATCGGCATTCTTGATGGTTGAAAGACGGTGGGCAATGGCAATTGTCGTGCGGTCCTTCATAAGGCGTTCCAGTGCCTCCTGAACCAGGCGCTCCGATTCGGTATCCAAGGCCGATGTGGCCTCGTCAAGAATCAGGATCGGCGGGTTCTTAAGGATGGCGCGGGCTATGCTTATACGCTGGCGCTGTCCGCCCGAAAGCAGGCATCCGCGGTCACCGATGTTCGTGTCATAACCGTTTTCCGTCTCCATGATGAAGTCATGGGCATTGGCAATCTTTGCGGCGGCAATGACCTGTTCACGGGTGGCATCCTTTACGCCGAACGTTATGTTGTTGTAGAACGTGTCATTGAAAAGGATGGCCTCCTGGTTCACGTTGCCCATCATGCCGCGTATGTCCTTCATTGACATGTTTCTCAAATCCACACCGTCAATTGTGACCGAACCCTTTGTGACGTCATAGAATCTTGGGAGCAGATCGACCAGCGTGGATTTTCCTGAACCAGACTGCCCGACAAGAGCTATGGTCTTGCCACGGGGGATTGTCAGATTTATGTCATGCAGGACCTCATGTCCGTCTTCATAAGAGAAACTCACGCCATTGTATCTGATCTCATGCTGCAGGACGCTGACCTTTTCGGGCTTTTCAGGATCTGTCAGATTGTTTTCAGCCAGCAGTATCTTGTCAATTCTTTCGACCGATGCCATACCTTTAGGAATAGCATACCCTGCCTTTGAGAAGTCCTTGATGGGATTGATTACGCTGTAAAGTATGACCAGATAGTAAATGAAGGTCGATGCATCTATCGATGCTATTCCGTCAAGAATCAGCTTGCCTCCGAACCACAGAACGATTACAATGAGCGCAGTACCCATGAATTCGCTTACCGGATGTGCAAGAGCCTGCCGCAGACTTACACGGTTGGTGGCCTTGCGCAGCAGTTCGCTCTTCTCAGCAAAGCGGGATGACATTTTCTTCTCTGCCAGGAAGGCCTTGATTACACGCAGTCCGCCCAGAGTCTCTTCAAGCTGTGACATTGTGTCGCTCCAGCGCGACTGCACTTCAAGAGACTGTGCCTTGAGCTTGCGGCCAATAGTACCCATTACCCAGATGATGAGCGGTCCGACCACTATGGTGAACACTGTCAGCTGCCAGCTTGTGATTATAAGAGTGCCTACATAGACGATTATCAGGATGGGATTCTTTATGAGCATGTCCAAAGACTGTGCAATTGAAGCCTCAATTTCTGAAACGTCACCGCTTATGCGGGTAATGATGTCACCCTTGCGTTCCTTTGAGAAGAAACTCATGGGCAGACTGAGAATCTTGTCGTAGATCTTTATCCTGATGTCACGGACAATGCCGCTGCGCAACGGAACCATGACTGCGGCCGAACCGTAATAGCACCCGGTCTTGAAGAAAGTCATCACTATCAGGACAAGTCCGAGAATGAGAAGCGTGTTTGACGGACCGTAAACGTCAATGAATTCAGAAACCTTGAAATAGAAGTTGTCCTTTATGACATTGAAATATTCCTTCAGGTTTCCGGCCTCTGCAAATGTGGTGTATGTGTATTCCTTTTCATTGATTTGGAACAGAATCTGGAGAATCGGAATTATCAGCGCAAAAGAGAACACGTTCAGGAATGCCGACAGCAGATTAAATAGAACGCTCTCCGCCAGATTCCTGCGGTATGGTCTTACGAAACGTTTTAGAAATGAGAAAAGATCCTTCATCAGAGACAGGTGACTTTGGTTTGTTTCGCGAAGATACAAATAATACCATTATTATAAGTAACTTTGTAGGCATGATGAAACGATTTCATTTGTTCGGACTGGCAGTTGCCCTTTCAGTGAGCCTTTCTGCGGGTGCTGAAAGAGTCCGTTTCAACGTTTCCTTTGACGGACTGTTTGACAACCGCGAGTTCAAGGACGACATGTTGCCTCAGACCATATACGGCATGCGTTTCATGCCTGAAATCGGAATAGACCAGAACGGTCACCGCATTATGGGAGGTCTCTCTAAGATATGGGAATTCGGGTCCGATGACAACATTGCACCGGACGTCGTCCTGTATTACAATTACAGTGGGGACAAATGGTCCTCATACTTTGGAGCCATTCCCCGCCGCTACCTTCAGCGCCAGCTCCCGGATGCGTCTCTTTATGATTCCATCGCATTTTTTGAGCCCACCATAGGCGGAACTGTAATCCAGTATGCCGGTCAGAATTTCCAGACCGAACTGTACTGCAACTGGTTCAGCCGTCAGAGTGAGACCCGCCGTGAGGCATTCCGCATTGTAACTGACGGCCTTTGGCAAGCAGGTGCCCTGAGCATGGGCTGGTTCGGGGCCATGACCCATTTTGCCAAGCCAAAGGAAAGCGGCCATTTCATTTATGAGAAGTTCATGTTCAACCCGTACATAGGCTGTTCCATAAGCGGCCCTGTCGCGTTTGACATACAGGCGGGTGTCCTGACTTCACTCATACGCTGCCGCAGGGAAGATCAGTGGCACACGCCAACCGGATTCCTTGGAAGCATTGGGGCTGAATGGAAATGGCTGGACATAAAGAGCACCTTCTATGCGGGCGGGAAACAGCAGCATTTTCTTGATGACCCGCAGGCCGGTCTGACATTTCACCGCAGTGACCCGTTTTACAACCATACCTTCTACAACAGTACGGAGATCGGTGCCACGTTCATTGCTGACAAGTACGTTGAATTCGGATTCCGCTGGAACCTTCATTTCACCCCGGACTCTCCTCTGCACAACCGGCAGATGATAACAGTCCGATACAACTTTGATCCGGACAAGGTGGTCCGTAACAGGCCATGAGAAAGTTTCTTGCCATAATTGCAATCTCAATACTGCCTGCAGCAGCTTTGGCGCAAATTCCCAATCCTTTTCATCCGTACAAGCCATTGAAACAGATTGACTGGAAGGCAAACTGGCAGCTTGGCAAGGATTCACTGCATTTGAGTTTCCGTCCATATTCACTGATGGAACGGTCACTGGTTCCAGTTGCACTGTCGGCAGCCTGCATTGCAGACAATGACTATGTGTTGGAAAAACGCATAAAAAAGCTGGGCTCCATATCATCACCTGCACTCAAAGCCGCAAACGTCACACAGTATTCTCCTGCAGCCATCATGTATGTCATGAAATTGTGCGGAGTGGAAGGGCGCAGCGACTGGCCACGCATGATTACTGCAGACATTTTCAGCGAACTGCTGCAGGCAGGAATGGTCAACGTTCTCAAATATACCGTAAAAAGGGACAGGCCTGACGGACGTGCCAGGAACTCTTTTCCTTCAGGACATACGGCAACAGCATTCATGTGCGCAACACTGCTGCACAAGGAATACGGTGAGACCGTCAGTCCGTGGATAAGCGTTGCAGGTTACGGATTTGCCGTTTCCACCGGTATATTCCGGGTTGAGGCAAACCGCCATTTCTGTTCGGACGTGCTGGCCGGAGCCGCCATCGGCATTATTTCGGCCGAACTTGCGTATGACATGACCGATGCCTTATTCGGAGAACGCGGATTGAAAAAGAAGATACAGTCTCCTGATGTCAGCGACAGGACAACCTGGAATTTCAGTCTTGTATCGGACTATAGTGTAAAGTCTGATGTATTCACCGGAAATGACGCGAAACCGGCATACTCAATAGGTGTCAAAGCCGCGTATCAGCCCTGGTACCTGGGTGCCGCTGTCTATGCCGGAGCCACACAGCTGCAGTGGACAGGGAGTCAGGACGTGTATCTTGAAGACGGCGCCAGCGTGCCTGACGTAATTACAGTCGGGGCAGGTGTGACCATGGACATTCCGCTAATGAAAAGAGTGGACATTACCGGAGACGCCTTGTTTGGCAGTACCGTCAAGGACCTCAGCTACCGCTTCATATCAGATTCGGGGCCTGTCGTATGGGATATTTCAGCCGGACAGAGAATCAAGGCTGACCTTGGCGTTTCAATCCGCACAACCGGTTATTCAGGCGTATCGCTGACTGCCGGATATGACAGATATGAAGGTGTCTGGGAAGCATTCACATTGGGAACATCATTCAATTTCGTATTCTGATGCGCAAGATACTGTCAACCATACTGTTCTGTATCATTTGGGCAATCTCTCTGCTGCCCCTCAGAGTCCTGTATCTGTTTGCGGACCTTGTCTGGCTCATCATGTTCATCTGCCCGCCATTAAGATACAGACGCAGGATTGTTCAGAACAACCTGGCCCTTTCGTTCCCGGAAAAGGACGGTTCATGGCTTAAAAGGACTGAACGCCGTTTCTACTTCCAGTTCCTGAGTCAGATTATGGAAAGTCTGAAAATGGCCTCAATGGGACCGGGGTGGATGAAACGTCACATTGAGTTCAAGGGGATTGACGCCTTGAATGCGGAACTGGACAAAGGCAGGTCTCAGGTACTGTATCTGGGGCACACAGGCAACTGGGAATGGATAGCATCAATCCCGCTGCACCTTCACCCCGACAAGGCCATGGGATGCCAGGTCTATCACGTACTTGAAAATCATGTAATGGACAGTCTGATGCTGAAAATGCGCGGACGTTACGGCGCTGTCAGCATACCGATGGAGCACATTGCACGCAGACTTATTGAATACAGACGTTCCGGGCAGACCTTCGTTGTGGGCATGATAGCGGACCAGGTTCCGCTGTGGTGGAACATTCACTACTGGACCCGGTTCATGAACCGCAAGACCCCTGTTTTCACCGGTTCCGAAACCCTGTCACGCAAACTCGGACTTGGAACATGGTATCTGCATGTGAGCCGTCCCCGCCGCGGCCGTTACTGCTGTGAATTCGTTCCCATGTTCAGTGAAACGGCAGGTCTTGATGAATTTGCCGTTACTGAAAGATACATGCGTCTTCTTGAAGACAACATAAAGGAATGTCCTGAACTGTGGCTTTGGACACACAACCGCTGGAAACGCACATGGGAAGGTTATCAGGACTGGCTCAAGTCCTGCAAATCAAACAGAAGGGATTCCGAAAGGGAGTGACCTCTGCCTGTTTCAGTCCCGCTGTCTTGGAACAAATTTGAGGCATTTTTTGTTCAACGATTGCGGTCACGCTGTCAGGCATGTGCCCCAGAAGCCGGATCAGCGGGAATTTCATGGGGAAAGTGATACGCAGGTTCGAACCATTTGTGTATCAAGGTTTTCCCTAGTCACGGGAGACCGGAAAGGGTACCATATATATCCGCCTTGCCGTCACAGGCGTCTGCCCGCCCGGTTAAAGAAATCCTGGAACACAAAATGCCTGTATTTTGTTCCAGGATTCCGGTTTCCGAAATGGTACCCCGTCCACAAGGCTTCTGAGGCACATGGCTTCTGTGTAACCGTATTCCATGAACAAATATCGGTGCTTTTTTGTTCAAGGATTGCTTTGGGGACACCGACTTTGGAAATGGTACCCCACTCACAAGGCTCCTGAGGCACATGGCTTCTGCGCAACCATATTCCATGAACAAATAACGGTACCTTTTTGTTCATGGATTGCTTTGGGGACACCGACTTTGGAAATGACACCTCGCTCACAAGGCTTCTGAGGCACATGGATTCTGCGTAGCAGTATTCCTTGAACAAATTACGGCTCTTTTTTGTTCATGGATTGGCTGCAGCCGGTCTGTTCAGGCTATTGCCATTGCTTAAGGACACCATAATCAGGAGAGTGTCCGGTAAAGTTGTTAAACAATACCCGGAAAAGAGCCGGTTCAAAGGACCAGCTCTTTTGTTGTCATATATTCCAGATATTGCTGGATGATTGCCTTCAACTGGCGCAGCATCTGTTCTTCGGCTTCAGGATACAGGCCTTTGACATTGTTCTTCAGGTACGGGTCCTTGGTGAATTCGTAAACACCGCTAAGCTCGACGCCGTCGAATCTGATCATAAGGTCACCTTTGTAGAAGAAGTAAATCTCATTTGAGAAATTGGCCACCCATTTGTCTTCCGGATCTGTGCTCAGAATGTTCTGACCGAAACTTATGAAAGGTCTGTCGTATCCCAGATACCCCAGAATTGTGGGCAGAATGTCACTCTGCTGTGCCAGCATGGGTCTGCGGCCGGCCAGTGAGTCAGACGGGTCGAAGAAAATGATGGGAATTCTGAACTGTCCGTGGTCTGACTGATAGAGCGGATGCTCTGACAGGTTTGTGTGGTCTGCTGTCAGGACAAACAGGGTGTTATCATACCAGGGTTGCGTTTTGGCTTTTTCAAAAAACAATTCCAGTGCGTGGTCGGAATATCTGACAGTGCGGTAAATAGGCAGATTGCCTTCGTCCGGATATGTGCTGCTGTAGCGTTCCGGAATATTGAACGGGTGGTGTGATGATGCCGTGAAGGCCGATACTACAAACGGCTGGCTGAATGTGCCTATCTTGTCACACATGTACTGCAGGAACTCCTCATCCCAGATGGCCCATACCCCGTCAAAAACGCTGCTGCCGCCGTACTGCGGTTCTTCCTCAAATTCATCACGTCCGAAATAGTCCTTATAGCCTATTACTCTTGAATAGGAACGGAATCCCATGGAATTGTTGTCGGCTCCATGGAAGAATGCCGAATAGTAGCCTTTGTGCCCAAGTTCTTCAGCCAGACCGCTGACGTCCTTCTGCATCATGGTCGGAGTCAGAAAGAAATGGTCCTTGAGCATGGGGATTCCCGACAGTATGGACGGCATGGCATCGATGCTCTTGCGCCCGTTTGCCATTGAATATTCAAAGGTCATGCTTTTTGACATGAGAGAGTCCAGAAACGGTGTGCAGTCATGAATGCCTTCCACGCCACTGTTCTCAAATCCGATGTATTCGGCGCCAAAACTTTCAAGTATCATCACGACTACGTTCTTCTGCTTGAAAACGGCGGTGGAATCGGGTAAAATGACAGGAGTGTATATGGATTCCAGCTCCTGTTCGCTGTAGTATTTCGTTACCGTCAGGCTTTTCCTATCTATGGTACGTATGGCGCAGAATGGTGTGTTGAGAATGGCGGCTGCATCGGCCGGACGGTTCGCGTACTGGTAGGCGGTGCTCATGGTTATAGGTCTCAGGCTGGTGGACCATCCGCCTCGGATTCCGACAACACAGAACAGACCGCTTACGCAAAACATCACAGTCTTGATTATGTAGTATGAACCCAGATTGTGGAACTTGAGAACTGCGGGAATCCTGATCTGCCAGACCAGCAGTGCTACGGACAGAATGAAAAACAGCACCAGAGGCCAGTTGTCCAGAAGCGCATGTATGATTATTGAACCAAGCTGGCCTCCACCTTCATTTTTGAATTCGGCCAGAGTCTGGAATGTGTTGCGGCAGCCTGTAAACGGAAAGTAGATGGTGTCTGCAAGGTTGGTCATGAGGCCTGCCGATACAAGCACAATGAACAGGATCCGGCAGAATTTGTAGAATCCCTTTCTTTCCTTAATGTGCAGCGGGAACATCATGAGCGCAATGTACGGCACTGTCAGGTACATTATGCCCGATGTGTCGAACTTGAAGGCGCCCTTCAGCATTGGCCAGATTGCGGAACTGTACATTTGTCCTTTAAAGACGTCCCAGTTGTATGCTATGAATATGGGATGGCAGAGAAAGAAAAGCAGATATACCCATGCCAGATTAATGAGCATGGTTATGAAAGGTGTCCTGAAGAATAGGCGTTTTTGTGTTGTTGGGGTCATTTTCACTTAAGCTTATACTTGCCGGCAAATTCCGGACTTATGTAGTTCGATGTGCTCAGACAGGTCTCGGTTCCAAAATCTATGCCGTATGTGGCAAGGTTTTCCCATTTTTCATGTGATAGAGTGTCCAAGTCAGAATTTCTTACGTTTTCCCGCACAAGCCCGTATATGATTCCTGCGTTGAAGTTATCTCCTGCTCCAATGGTGCTGACAGGAACAATGGGCCTGGAACTTAGCTGGTACATATATTCGTGATCATATATGATGACACCGCGACTGCCGCGCGTGCAGATGAACCTGGGGCAGAAAGGCTTTATTTCATTCCTGAAAATTTCCTGACAGTCATCATGGCCGTAAAGGTTGATCAGATCCTCGTGGCTGCATCGGACTATGTCAGCAAGTGCAAAATTCTCCTTGAATGTGTCACGCAGACTTTCAACTTCATGAGAGTGGTTGCTGCGGAAATTCAGGTCATAGTACAGGATGGCGCCCTGGCTCTTTGCATATTCAAGGAACCCCCTGACCTGCTTTCTCAGGACAGGGTTCAATGCGAAATACGCTCCGAACGCCACAATGTCATTCTCTTCAATGAAGGGCATCTCAAAGTCCAGGCGGTTGTTGGGGTAGTCCTTGTAGAAACTGTATTCGGCGTCATTGTCCTCATTCAGATATGCAAGGGAGATGGCTGTCTTCTTGCCCTGATAGCACGAAACGTAGTCTGTGTTGATTCCGTTTTCCTGCATGAAACCCAGAATGTCCTGTCCCACGCGGTCCGATCCTATCTCAGTCACGAACGTACAGTCCAGTCCGCAGCGGCCAAGTGAAATCAGTCCGTTGAAGACTGACCCTCCGGGAACGGCGGCTATGGGCTTCCCGCCGCGGAAAAGGATGTCATATATTGTTTCCCCTATTCCGAAAATCTTTCTCATAACAGTTGTTTGGAACGTTGTCCAAGATATCCTCCGTGATGGCGTTTGTTGTATTCTTCAACGGTGAATCCTATCTTCTTCATGGTCTCGACCACAAGGGCATCACCAATGACGGTCATGACTGTAGTGCTGGTTGTGGGTGCCAGTCCCAGGGCGCAGACTTCCTTGGGCCGGCCTGTGCCAAGTGCCACATCGGCCTGTTTTGCAAGCGGGCTGTCTGTGTTGCCGGTCAGTACGATGAACTTCAAGGACGGGTCCAGGGCGCGGGCCAGATTCACAAGCTCCAGAATCTCACGGGTCTTTCCGGAATTGGAAACCAGCAGGAAAAGGTCGTTTTCCTGAAGTATGCCAAGGTCACCGTGCTGGGCTTCACTGGGGTGGAGAAATATTGACGGAGTTCCTGTCGAACTGAAGGTGGTTGCCATGTTCATGGCTATCTGGCCGGCTTTTCCCATGCCGCTTGTGATCAGTTTCCCATTCAGGTCATGTACGTGGTGAACTATCAGATCCACGGCCTTTTCATATTCCGGGCCGATTGGGATGTTCAGAATGGCCTGAGCCTCATCTGCAATAAGCTGTCTGATTGATTCTATCATTTCCAGAGATACAGATAATCATTACGGATTGCAAAGATAGCGCTTTTTCTTGTATATAAGGTGTTGATAATGTCAGACAATTGTAGTATTTTTGCGCCAATTTACACGTGACATATATTTTTTTGAGGTTTTTTAATTATACAACAAGATGAACATTGTAACAAAAGAGTTCCAGCTCCCTGACGGAAGAACCGTCAAACTGGAGACCGGGAAACTGGCAAAGCAAGCCGATGGAGCCGTTATGCTGGCATGTGGCAAAACCATGCTTCTGGCCACTGTATGTGCCGCTAAAGATGCAGTTCCCGGAACTGATTTCATGCCCCTGCAGGTAGAGTACAGAGAAAAGTACGCATCAATAGGCCGTTTCCCCGGCGGTTTCACCAAGCGTGAAGGCCGTCCTTCGGACTATGAAATTCTGACCTGCCGTCTGGTGGACCGCGCTTTGCGCCCCCTGTTCCCGGACAATTACCACGCAGAAGTTTTCGTAAACATCATACTGTTCTCAGCTGACGGCGAACAGATGCCTGACGCTCTGGCCGGTCTGGCAGCATCGGCTGCCCTGGCTGTATCGGACATTCCTTTCGGCGGTCCGATATCGGAAGTGCGTGTTGCACGCATTGACGGAGAGTATGTCATTGACCCCACTTTCAAGCAGCTTGAACAGGCCGATATGGACGTGATGGTTGCCGCCACATACGACAACATCATGATGGTTGAAGGTGAAATGAAGGAAGTCAGTGAAGCTGACCTGCTGGGTGCCATGAAGGCCGCCCATGAGGAAATAAAGAAGCACTGCAAGATCCAGATGGAACTGACGGAAGAAGTTGACAAGACCGTTAAGCGCGAATACTGCCATGAAGTCAATGATGAGGAACTGCGTGCTGACCTGAAGGCTGTCACCTATCCGCTGGCATACGACGTTACCAAGCAGGCTCTTGAAAAGCAGGCACGTGCCGAGGCCTTTGAAAAGATTGCCCAGGACTACAAGGATGCATACGCAGCCGCTCATGCTGACCTGACAGAAGACGAACTTGCTGAAAAGAACGCTCTTATTGACCGTTACTTCATGGATGTTGAGCGTGACGCAATGCGCCGCTGCATTCTTGATGAAGGAATCCGTCTTGACGGCCGCAAGACCACTGACATCCGCCCCATCTGGTGCGAAGTCGGTTATCTGCCCGGACCTCACGGATCATCAATCTTCACACGTGGTGAAACCCAGTCCCTGTGCTCTGTAACTCTTGGCACCAAGGACGATGAGAAGATGGTTGACGATGTTCTGGACCAGCACGACGAACGTTTCCTGCTGCACTACAATTTCCCGCCGTTCTGCACCGGTGAGGCAAAGGCACAGCGTAGCCTTGGCCGTCGTGAGATTGGTCACGGACATCTGGCATGGCGCGCTCTCAAGGGCCAGATTCCTGCCGAGTATCCATACACCGTTCGCGTCGTATCGGACATTCTCGAATCAAACGGTTCTTCATCAATGGCTACCGTATGCGCAGGAACACTTGCACTGATGGATGCCGGCGTAAAGATAGGTAACCCCGTATCAGGTATTGCAATGGGTCTTATCAAGAACCCGGGCGAAAGCAAGTACGCAGTCCTTTCAGACATTCTTGGTGATGAGGATCATCTGGGTGACATGGACTTCAAGACCACAGGTACAGTCAACGGTCTTACCGCCACACAGATGGATATCAAGTGCGACGGTCTGTCATACGACATACTGGAGAAGGCTCTGGCACAGGCAAAGGCCGGCCGTGAGTACATCCTTGGCAAGATACTTGAAACCATTCCCGAACCGCGTGCTGACCTTAAGCCCCACGCTCCGAGAATTGAATCACTTACTATACCTAAGGAGTTCATCGGTGCTGTAATAGGCCCGGGCGGCAAGATCATTCAGGGTATGCAGGAAGAGACCGGTGCAAGCATCAACATTGAAGAGGTTGACGGTGTTGGCAAAATCCAGATTGCCGCTTCAAACCGTGACAGCATTGATGCCGCTCTTGCAAAGATCCGCGCTATTGTTGCCATTCCTGAAGTTGGAGAAGTATATGACGGCAAGGTCCGTTCAGTAATGCCTTACGGCCTGTTCGTAGAGTTCATGCCCGGCAAGGACGGTCTGCTCCATATCAGTGAGATAGACTGGAAGCGTTATGAGACAATTGAAGAGACCGGCATAAAGGAAGGTGACAAGATTCAGGTCAAGCTGATTGACATCGATCCCAAGACCGGCAAGTTCAAACTGTCAAAGCGCGCTCTGATTGAGAAGCCCGAAGGTTATGAGGAACGTCCGGCACGCCAGCCGCGCCAGGACCGTGGTGAACGTCGTGACCGCCACAATCATCATGACAGGAAAAACAACGAACAACAGCCTGAAAGCAACAATGAGGAGAAGTAATCTTCTGCTTTTGGCCTTATCATTTTTAGCAGTAGCCTGCCAGCCGGAAACTGGCAGGTTTACTGTTGAAGGGCAGATTGCCCAGGCCGATGGCAAGACAATGTATCTTGACCACATGGGGCTGGACAAGGTTTCAGTCATTGATTCAGTCAAGCTGGATGAAGACGGAATCTTCAGTTTCACCGCTTCAAAGTCCGATGACTGTTTTGATTTCTACCGTCTGCGCATTGATGCCCAGACCATAAATCTTGTCATTGATTCAACTGAAACGGTTACTGTTAAGGCCAGTCTTCCTGTTATGCAGGTGGCATATACAGTTGACGGATCAGAAGACAACATCCGTCTTAAGGAAGTTGTAATGAGTCAGATGTCATTCCTGTCAGATTTGAAGAAAGTGTCTGAGCAGTACAGAGGTGCCGAGGTCAATACCCGTTCTGCACGTATCAATGAACTGGTTGACGTGTTCAAATCGGACTTGAAGAATGAATTCATTCTGAAAGATCCGGCTTCACCAAGTTCATACTATGCCCTTTTCTTAAGTGTGGGCGGACAGATGCTTTTCACTCCTCAGAACGACCGTGCAGACGCCAAGTGCTATGCCGCCGTTGCAACCCAGATGGACATGCTTTATCCCGATGCTGTACGCACAAAGCATATCCACAATGTTGCCTTGAAGGGCATGTCCAAGACAAAACCCGCGGCTCCGATGTCTGCTGAAGACCTTCAGAAACTGGAGTCTCTGATCATCGAATCAGGCATCATTGAGATTGAACTTCCGGACCGTCAGGGCATAAGCAGAAAACTCAGTGACGAAAAGGGCAAGGTTGTGCTTCTTGATTTCACGGCATATAAGACCGACTATTCAGGCAACTACAACATGCTGCTGCGTGAACTTTACAACAAGTATGCTGAAAAGGGGCTTAGCATCTATCAGGTCTCATTTGACGCCGATGAAAGCTACTGGGCCAACACGGCGGGCAATCTGCCATGGATATGCGTTTATGACGAATCAAGTCTTAATTCACAGATTCTGAAGTCATATAATGTAAGCCAGCTGCCTACAGCCTTTCTGATTGACAGGAACGGTGATCTTGTTGACCGTCCCGAGAAGACCGATGATCTTGACGGCAAGATTGCCAGACTGCTTGAAAAATAATTTTTTTGTCTTTTTTTGACAAAGACCGAAAATTAATTCTATCTTTGCCATAGACTGATACATAAAAAAGGGGTTCCAACATCTGAAATAATATGTTGGAATTCATTTTTTATCTGTTCAATAACCCTATTGTTCAATTGACAAAACATTGATATTATGGCATATATGTCAGAAGAGGGCTACAAGAAACTGGTAGCCGAATTGCAGTATCTGGAGGGTGTCCGCCGTCCGGAAATCATTCAGCAGATAGCTGAAGCACGTGATAAGGGTGACCTGTCTGAGAATGCTGAATATGATGCGGCAAAGGAAGCTCAGGGAATGCTTGAAGCCAAGATTGCCACACTCAAGTCCCAGATTGCCGATGCAAAGATCATTGACGAGTCAAAGATTGACACATCGGCCGTTCAGATTCTTACCAAGGTCAAGTTGCGCAACACTAAGAACGGCGCTACAATGGTTTATGCCATTGTTCCGGAAAGTGAGGCCGATCTTAAGGCTGGCAAGATTTCAAGCAACACCCCCATAGCCAAGGGACTGCTTGGACATAAGGTTGGTGAGACCGTCGAGATTCAGATTCCCAGCGGCAAGATTGGTTTTGAAATTCTGGAAATCACTCTTTGAACATGACCATTTTCAGCAGAATCATTGCAGGTGAAATTCCCTGCTACAAGATTGCAGAGACTGAGAACTGCTTTGCATTTCTTGACATCAATCCCCTGGTCAAGGGACATGTGCTCTGTATTCCAAAGCGTGAGGTTGACTATCTGTTCGACCTTACAGACCAGGAACTCTGTGACCTGCAAATTTTTGCAAAGAAGATTGCAGTGGCCCAGAAGAAAGTGTTCAACTGCATCAAGGTGGGCCAGGCCGTGCTTGGTCTTGAAGTGCCCCACGCACACATCCACCTTATTCCAATGCAGTCCGAAAAGGACATGCTGTTCAGCAATCCCAAACTTAAGCTGACAGAACAGGAATTCCAGCAGATTGCATCTGACATCCGCGCTGCGCTCTGATTAAAGAGTGCAGTCATATCGGTATGCCCCGGGCTTATGCTCGGGGCTTTCTGCTCATGTACCGGTGGATTTTACGAATATGTTCAGCACCTCTGCGTTGCTTTTGCCAAGTTCAGTAACACATGGTGACCTCACAAGGCTTGTGCATGGTATGAGTGTTACTGAAACCTGTTTTTGAGACCTTTCAGTAACAATGACATGCCCTAGATGATGTTCTGGAGCAGGTCACTGTTACCGGCTTTGGCAAAATGCGGTTTATTTTTTACGGAAATACTTGCCAATTACCGGAAGGCTTGATACGGGAAGGTCTTTTTTCAACAGATATGCTGCGTATATGCCAATCAGGACGGTGTTGATGAGCAGGCTCAGCCAGGTTGCAAACGGTTTGCAGCCAAGGTAGATGACATACAGAACGGCAGCCAGCAGTACGTACCGGCCTATCTCCTTCAAAGGATAGGCAATGTAGCCTTTTTTCTGACCAATGAAATAAGACATGAGCATGCATGTGCCGTAGCCGGCCAGTCCGCCCCATGCGCAGGCCATGTAACCTGCCTTCGGAACGAATATGACGTTTATTGCAATCATTACGGCTGCGCCCGTGGCGCTCATGACGGCACCCCACCAGGTCTGGTCGCTCAGTTTGTACCAGAATGACAGGTTGAAATATATGCCCATGAACAGTTCGGCCATCATGACAATGGGAACAACTTCAAGTCCGACCCAGTATTCATGGTTGGTGACCAGATATCGGAATATGGGCAGGTAGAACATGACGCCAAGGAATGCCAGAATACCGAAAATGATGAAATATTTCATTCCCTGAGCCAGTGTTTCTGTGGAATTCCTGTCTTTTGCACCGCCAAAGACGAACGGTTCGTATGCGTATCGGAATGCCTGGGTGAGCAGGCTGAGTATCATTGCAATCTTACAGCATGCTCCGTAAATTCCAAGCTGTACGCGTCCTTCCTCACCTTCAACAAGTTTGGGGTAGGCCATCTTGTCGAACACCTGGTTCAGAATGCCTACCAGTCCGAGGAGCAGGATTGGCCACGCGTATGCCAACATCCGTTTTGCCAGTTTTCCATCGAACCCGAAAGTGATTCCCTTCAGTTCTTTTAGGAATCCGAAAGTGACAAGGAATGTGCAGAGCAGGTTGACAAAGAATATCAGACCGACACCGTAGTCATACCTTATGTATATGTCCTGAAGGGCAGGCATGATGCCGAACAGTTTTGGCATCAGCCAGAATACTGCTACGTTCAGGATTACGTTCGGTATGATGAATGCCATTTTCAAGGCCATGAACTTCATGGGCCGGTGCTGCTGCCTTAAGTGGCTGAACATTATGGCCTGGAATGCGTCCAGAACGCCTATTATGGCAAAGCAGGCAACATATTCGGGGTGATTTGAATAGTCAAGGTAGCCGGCTATCGGGCCAAGGAAACAGAATACAAGTGCCAGAAATACAAGTCCGATGCCGCCGACCAGACGCAGTGCGGTACTATAGACCATGTTCTGGTCTTCACCTTCCTTGTTGGCAAAACGGAAGAATGTGGTTTCCATGCCGAAGGTCAGCAGAACGAACAGCAGGGCTGCCCACGCGTACATGTTTGACACTATGCCGTATCCGCCGCTTCGCGGGTCAATGTAGTGTGTGTGCAGCGGTACCAGCAGGTAGTTCAGGAATCTGCCTACAATGCTGCTCAGTCCGTATATCGCTGTGTCCTTGGCCAGCGTGGCCATCTTGTTTCCTGCCATCAGTCAAGGAGTTCGGATATTTTCTTTTCCAGGTTGGCTCCTCTAAGTGAGGTGGCTATAATCTTGCCGGTCTTGCAGTCAATGAGGAAGTTTGCCGGGATGGAGTTCACGCCGTAAAGTGCTGCGGCTGCGTTGTTCCAGTATTGCAGGTCGCTGACGTGAATCCAGTTCATGTCATTGTCCTTGACAGCCTTGCGCCATGAGTCGCCGTTCTGGTCCAGTGAAACGCCCAGAATCTGGAATCCTTTCTTTGAATACTTGGAGTATGTTTCCTTAAGGTATGGCACTTCTCCCATGCAGGGACCGCACCATGATGCCCAGAAGTCAATCAGGACGTATTTGGCATCGGACTCTCCGATTACCTGGCTGGCGGAAATCATGCCTCCGTTAATGCTCTCCTGACTGAAGTCGATGTAGTCCTTGCCCGTGCTGGTCTTCATTTTCTTTTCAGCGGCCGACATGATTCTGGTCCAGGTGGAATTCCGCTTCATTTCAGTTGAGAACCTGTCAAGCATTTCCACTACGGTTTCAGGGGCAAGTTCGTATGACAGGTCGCTCATAAGTGACAGTCCGAAAAGGTTGTCATAATTGTCCTTGACGCCGTCAGTAAGCATTTCCGTGTATTGTTCATCGACCTCTGCCTGAATGCCTTCCTTTTCCTCATTCTCTTCATAGTACCTGGTCAGCTCAAGTTCCTTCTTTGCGAATGCGGCCATCTTGTCATTGGTTTTTGTGCCGTACATGACGTATGTCTCATAGTCAAGCATGTCGCTCATTTTCATTTTGCCGGGTTCAAGCAGGAAACGGCATGTCAGATTGGCTCCACGGGTGTTGGGATTGTCAACAATGTATGCGAACATGGGTTCATCGACGGTTCCCTTGAATGTGAATGAGCCGTCAGCCGTGGCTACGGAATCAATGGTTCCGTCACGGTTTATGAGCCAGACCATGTCAGACCGGTAATTTTCAAACTTACCTGTAATTGTGTAAGTGTTGTTACTTGTGCAACTGGCAAAAGCTGCTGCAAAAATCAGTGAAAGGTAAAATTTTTTCATATTTCTGGTTTGAAGCTTTCGGGCATTGAAAGTTTGAAAAGGTTTGTAGCATGCATGCGGTCAATTCTGGCCTTGATTTCCGGCTCCGGTTCCTGCTGTCCGCGAATGTACCTGTCAAGGGTTTCATAGCTGAATCCAATCTTGACCTCATCGGGGCTGGAGCCGGGCAGACCGTCATCGGGGGTCTTGTCAACCCATTGCGAAGGGAGCCCTAGGACATATCCTATCTGACGCACTTCGGTGACCGTCAGGCCTGATATGGGACGGAAATCGCCGCTGTCGTCACCCCAGCGTGTTGAGTATCCAATCCAGTCTTCGGACAGGTTGCAGTTGCAGCTTACGCGTCCGTTGTTGCTTTGTGATATGGCGTAGAGCATAGCCATGCGTATGCGCGGCGGCAGATTGAGTGTGGCCTGATGGGACCAGCCCAGATCCGTTTCATGAAAGGCCGATGTTATGGCGGTGATTGGTGCCACAATATAGCGGATTCCAAGATATGCGGCTATCTTGTCAGCGTCATTCTCACCCTGACAGCCGTCCGGCATTGACACTCCAATGACACGCTCCTTGCCAAGGGCTTCTGCGCACAGGGCGGCCACAATGGTGGAATCCTTGCCGCCTGAAAGGCCTATGATGGCGTTGCAGCCCTTGCCGTTGCGCTCAAACCAGTCTCTGATCCACTGGACCAGTGCGTCTTTTTTCTTTTCAGCGTTGAACATCAGGTACCGTCATGCTGATCTGTCAGAAGTTTTCCTTGTGGATTTCGAAATAGGCCTTGGGGTGTGCGCATACGGGGCAGACCTCAGGAGCTTTGGTGCCCACTACAATGTGTCCGCAGTTGCGGCATTCCCAGACTTTGACTTCGGACTTTTCAAATACCTGTGCGGTTTCAATGTTCTTGAGCAGTGCGCGGTAACGTTCCTCATGACGCTTTTCAATTGCTGCAACTGCACGGAATCTGGCTGCCAGAGCGGTGAAGCCTTCCTTTTCTGCTGTCTTGGCAAAACCTTCATACATGTCAGTCCATTCATAGTTCTCACCGTCAGCGGCTGCAGCAAGGTTCTGTGCTGTGTCACCAATGCCGTTCAGTTCCTTGAACCACAGTTTTGCATGTTCCTTTTCGTTGTTTGCCGTCTCTTCAAAGAGGGCAGCTATCTGTTCGTAGCCTTCCTTTTTTGCCTTTGAAGCAAAATATGTGTACTTGTTTCTAGCCTGTGACTCACCTGCAAAAGCAGCTTCCAGATTTTTCTCGGTCTGGGTGCCGGAATACTTTGTTGCCATATCGTTTTCCTTTTTAATTAATAGTATTGCTTTTACAAATGTAATGGTTTCTTATATCGCCTGACCCTGTCCCTTACATTTTTTGCCAAATAAAAAACAAATAATGAATATGCATGTCATTTCGTTAATTATAGCATATCTTTATAGTCATAATTCTTTCCATCAACTCTCACAACCATCTTGTCAGGCATCTGGAGGATTTCAGAACCCAGCAGTCAGTAGGGTGGCATTCCGATTATTCGACATATCATTATTCCATTGGTTCTGATGCTGTTGACGGCCTTCATGCCAATGTCTCCAGGAAGGCCGCCAACTTCTGGGATGTGCAGTACATTGCCATGGACATCATTGACGGAAAGACGGTAAGAATGTAATGACACATGACGTTAGGGAAAAAGCCGTGTCAGAGTGTGCTTTGCATCCCTAACGTGATGCCCGTCCCTGCGATTTTGCCATTTTTGCAATTACTTTAGGGATGGACAGGGCTCAGTGGAAATATACCGGACGCACTTGCAGGAAAAAGGCACTGTATCTGATTATGCGTGCAAGTGCGTCCATCTGTTCCGAGCCGTATTCATATTACGGTTAAAGAATCTCATTCACATGGCGATGTATGTTGTTCCGGAAGCGCACAGACAATGAGGAGCAGTAAGTTCAATGCACGAAACGGACGAGAAGTGCATCGAAATGTCCGGTCTGAGGAACTGCACCATACTAAAGCACGATATGCCTCAGGAGCCTTGTGGAGCAGGTGCCCATTTTATGTGCCGGGACTGAGCCAATTCTGTGCCTCAGGAAATGCCCGAGCCAGAAGCTATTTCTGCGTATAAACAGCGTTTTGCCTCGGACATTTGCTGAGGCACAGAAGGAATAAGGCAGATTCACTCCCTGACGTGATCAACCTATTTCACGAACCTGACCCCAATGATGTAGTATTCGGGGATGTACTTCATGATGTCCTCATTCAGGTCGGCTGAAATTTCGCTGTCACCGCAGAAACGGAACATGTCGTCCTCCGGATCATACCAGTATGAGCCCAGCAGGACAAGAGGGTGGAAGTCATCGTTGATCTTCTTGCCGTCCTGCTTGAAAGGCCTGGTCTCACAGCCGTAACTGACTTCACCGTCCGCCGATTTCTGGCCCTGGAATGTCAGCGGCAGTGAGAACCCGCTGTTCTCATCGAACCAGATTCCTATCTTCTTGCCTTTTTCAAGCGGCGAAACGGTGACTTTCACGTTGCTGATGTGCTTGCCAAAGACCTCCCAGCCGAACGGAAGCGCGTTTTCACCATCCTTGACACCGTCTTTGAAGTGCATGATTACAGGCTGGTAGGCCCCAATTTTCTTGAAGTCCGATACGTCAAACGTGTACACCTTGTACCCCATTTCATTGAACAGTCTGATGTAGTCGTCAGCCACAGCCTGCTGCGGCTTTATTTCCTGTGCCTTCAGTCCGATGCAGGCCAGCAGCAGGACAAGTTGCAGTAAAGTCTTTTTCATTTCAGATAGTTTTTTCTTTTAAAAGTCCATGTCATTGGAACAAGTGCAGTTCCACCCACCTGTCAAGGTAGGGCAGAAATATGTGTAGTGTCAGTTCACCGGGTACAGCCACAATCCGGTACCGGGTCAGGTCATGGCACGGACCGCCATTGGCTATGGTGGCTGACATTATTGATTTCATCATGGGGACATCGATCTGCCCCTTATGTCTTTCGGCCTGTGCCGTCATGTTGGACAGACGTGTAACGGAGTTCCAGCTGTCCTTGTCCGATGGCGTTGCGTACGGCCACAGGGGGCACGTGTAATGGTTGGTTCTGACAATAAGCCCCTTTTGTGCTCCCGTGTCACACTTCATGCCGTCATGACACCATTCATAAAAGCGCGCTTCACTGCCGTCAGCCACACCTATTATGAACGATGCGCTGCTGCGTGTCTCATGGAAGAACCGGTCTGCATAGTCAAGCGACTGTGCATGGAGCAGCATGTCAAACAGTTCCGACGTGGCGGGACACATGTCCCAGTGTATGTCCCAGCCGGCTGACGGCATGCCGTTGTTCAGTTCCACGAAAATGCCTTTCTCATTCATTCCGTTCACGCAGTATATTTCACCGGCATACCCCACCGTAGCCATTGCAAGTCCGTCATCGGGATGATATACGGTGACAAGAACATCACGGTCAATCTCACGGTAGCTGACAGCGTCATAATTGCGTCCGAACACCATGGGGCCGCCAGTGTAGCCGTCCCATGCCGCCATGGCCGAGCACAGGAAACAGCCCTCGACATACTCAACGGCATTGCACAGCTTGAGCCGCTCCAGTCCTATGCCCGATGTCTCTGCGGCACCGCGCATGAACTCCCTGACATACTCCTTGCCCTGCACATACATGCGTTCAGCAATCTCCAAGGCCGATGCCATGCGCTCCCCATCACCGCCCAGTCTTTCATCGGCATAATCCAGAACGCTTTTCAGGTGCTCTTTCACAAGTCTGCCATACTGCCGCCCCATATCATGCCAGCTGCCCTGCAGACTTACCACATTGATTCCGTCAACATTTGTCATGAAAGGTTCTTTGGGGTTTGACAGGTTTTGCCTCCTGCATTGCGCATGTTTCATTTGCTTATTGGCATTTGAATGTCCAGACATGCCCTTGAACTGATGTACGGCTTGATGGCTCCCGCACTTTTCAGGTGCTCCGGATGTGTGGAAAAATTGCTGAGAGCGTCCTTGCTCTCGAATGTTATGTCAAACATGAAGTCGCAGTTCGATGAAGGCAGTACCCCCTGATAGACGGCATCCATGCTGACTATTCCCGGAATCCTGTCCTTCAGCGTGTAGAAGTTTTCACAGGTCGTCCTTATGATTTCCGCTTTACGTGAGTCATCAATGGAATCGTTGAGCGTCCAAAGTATTATGTGCCTGACAGGCTGCATCTTAACGGCCGCCCTGTCAGAGCATGCACCCAGCAGCAGTGCCGCTGCCATCAGTAGAATTGTTTTTTTCATATCCCCAAAGATACAAATTTCTCTTCAGTATGGATATATCCGTATCGGTCTCAAGATATGCGTAACTCAGTTCTGCGACCTTGACCGTAAGTGTGACCACAGCCGACATTCTTCTGCCCCAAGCTCATTCTTATTCCCGGCAAGTAAATGTCGGACCATATAGGATGCACTTTATTACATAGAAAAGGGCCTCCTCAACGGATTTGCATTTCGTTACAATCTCAACGTGATGTTTCCACGGCACGAATGCGAAGTAGTCCGGGAATGGGACGGCATCATTAGTCTCAGACGGGGCTTCTATAATTTCTCGCCCAAGTTGTGCGAGTTTTTCTGCGGACTTGGCATAAAACAGGTACCACTGCTTCATACGCCAAAGATTTGACGGGCTGAATCCCTTTGACTCCGGGAATGCCGCCTGCAAATCCAGACTGACCTGTTCGAATATTCCCGAACCCCATTTCTCCTCAGCCTTGCGAGTCACGAGGTCCCGCCCCAACTGCCAGTTGAAGAACAGCTGCTCAGCGTTG
>JAGHSY010000069.1 GCA_018065615.1 Candidatus Colenecus caballi
GTTGCAAAATCAAGTCCGTTTCATTTCAAAAACTAGCCTAACAGACTATATTTCAATAATTTCAAAGAACAATTTATCCACTTTTACGGGACAGTAGTGATGTCATTTTATAATTCATATCTTTACGGACACAACAAATAACGGCTCTGAACAAAATAACACTATAGTATGAACAAAATCATCCCAACCTGTCTGTTTCTTGTATTGGCATGCCCAGCCTGCCGGGCCCAAAGTGACATCAATTCCAAAGACATTCGCGGCGAAATCGTATATCAGGACGACAATGTGGTGTTCCGTAAGATCGATGACCACACCTGGATTGGCAACGGTCATCTGTGCTACAATGAAAGCCTTTATATTATAGAAGGTGAAAAGAAATCCCTGCTTCTTGATGCAGGACAGCGCATTCCCGGTCTGAAGAGAATCGTTGAAGGCATTACTTCCAAACCTGTCACACTCATGGCAACGCACGTTCACGGCGACCACACGGGTTCTGCCATCAATGAGTTCGATGAAATATACATCAATGCAGCTGACATGGCCCAGAATCTGCGCTTCAACGGAAATATCAGATACCTTTCTGACGGACAGGTCATCGACCTTGGCGGCCGTGAGATTGAAGTGATCTTCACCCCAGGACACACTCCAGGCAGCACCACATACTTTGACAGGAAGAACAGGTACGGTTTCAGCGGTGATGCTTTCGGTTCGACAAACCTGCTTGTATTCACGAACCTTTCAACCCAGTACTACACCAGCATGCGCATAGAGAAGTACATGAAGGACAATGACATAATATTCATGTTTCCAGGACATTACAGCGGCGACAACCTTGAGACCCCCAAGCGTGTGACTGACTTGAAGAACATGTGCCGTGAAGTCCTTGACGGCAAGCGCCAGTATCAGAAGGCCTCAGGTAACAGCGGCGGTATGGACGCCCAGGTTGAAGACTTTGGCGTAAAACTGAACTTCAGCAGCAGAACCGGCATAAAATAACTGTACAACAGGGACTGTCCCCATTGCTCAGGGACTGTCCCCATTGTTCACACCAGGCGCTTGCCGGTCCACTTGCGTGATTTCCAACGCCTTATGAAAATAAGTCCGCGAATGTTCTCGTCAAGGAAAAAAGCGCACCACAATGGAGCCAGGCCGCCATGCAGTGTGATTCCGAACAGGTAGCTGCAGCCGACCGCAACTGTCCAGCATACAATTATTCCAATTGTAACCGGATAATAAATGTCACCGGCGGCACGCAGTGAATTGACTCCGAAAAAATTGACGGCGCGCCCCACCTCGACCAGAATGTCAATCCACATTACCGTAGTGCCCATCCGGATAATCCATTCATTGTCAGTGAGCATGGAAAAAATCCTGTGGCCAAGGCACGCGGTAATGAATGAAAGGACAAACGTGACGCAGACCGATGTCCGCAAGACGCGTTTTCCAAGCGCAAATGCGGCATTGAACTTCTTCATGCCGACAAGATGACCTATCACAATGGCCCCGCCTTGTGCAAAGGCAAGTGAGAACAGATATACGAACATTGAAATTGTCTGGCCGTAGGAACGTGTGGCCAGCGCGTCATTGCCCAGCATGTTTATGAAATAGGTGACCACAACCATTGCAAAACTGTATGACATCTGTTCGCCGGCAGACGGAATGCCCACCTTGAGCAGCTTGCCAAGTTCGCTCCACGGCATCGGACTGAATGTACCTTTCGGAAATTTACCAATGTACTTCCGCATCAGGAAATACAGCAGCAGAACGGCAGACAGTGCACGGCAGACGACAGTTGAAATGGCCGCACCCCTGACTCCAAGAGCCGGCATTCCGAACTTTCCGAATATCAGGGCGTAGTTACCGAATATGTTTATTACATTGACCAGGGCCGATGTAATCATGGGGAACTGTGCCTTGTCAACGCTGCGCAACGCGGCGGCTGCGCTAAGTGAAATAGCCTGGAAAAACACGAATGCGCCCACTATGCGCATGTAGGCCAGCCCTTCGCCGGCAAGTTCAGGCCGTATACCCATAATCTCCAGCAGATGTTCCGCCCTGATATACAGGAAAATACTGAACACAATGCCCACAAGGAAATTGAAAAGGACCGATACCCCCATAACCTGGAGCACCTTGTCCCTGCGTCTTGCACCTACATACTGCGAACACAGAATGGAAGTGGCCATTGATATGACCTGGAATATTATCAGAACCAGATTGACCAGCTGGTTGACCAGAGCTACTGCCGCAACACTGTTGTCACTGTAACGGCTTAACATGAAAGTGTCAGCCGCACCCAGCATCATAACCAGCAGCGTGTCCACAAAAATGGGAACCGCAAGCACGGTCAGCAGTCTTGTCAGTGATCCTGTCCTCATAAAATCCGTGCAAAATTAGTGTGGATTGAAGAATTATTGCCAACTTTACAAGATTATTGATGAACTGAACAAAAATGAAGAATTCAAGCAATTTTCTGGGCCTTCTGGCCCTTGGTGTCTGCATCATTCTTGCAGTAGGTAAATTTACCGGGACAAAGAGGACCGTCAATGTCAAAGGACTTGCCACTCAGGAAGTCATGGCGGACCATGTAATATGGCCTCTGGTTGTCAAGGACGTTGACAACGACCTTGTCAGCCTGTATGACAAGATTGAAAAGACCACGCAGCAGATTGTCCGTTTCCTTAAGGACAACGGAATCAGCGACAGCGAGATAACACTTTCAGCACCGGACGTTTATGACCGTAATGCGAACCGTTATTCCGATGAGCGCATTGCCACCCGCTACCAGATGCAGCAGGTTGTGACAGTAAGTTCTGAAAATGTGGAACTGGTCCGTACACTCGTATCCAAACAGGGTGAACTGCTCAAGAAAGGCATTGCCATAACCAATGACTACGAATATCAGGTCCAGTATGATTTCAACGGCCTGAACGGACTCAAACCACAGATGGTAGAAGTTGCCACCCGCAACGCACGTGAGGTTGCACAGAAGTTTGCCGATGATTCAGGTTCACGTCTGGGCAAGATCCAGAGCGCGTCACAGGGCCAGTTCTCAATCTATGACCGTGACTCCAACACCCCATGGATCAAGAACGTCAGAGTCGTAACATCGGTCACCTACTACCTTAAGTAAATGGAGTTAATACGCAAATATTTCCCTGACCTGACACAGGAACAGTACACGCAGCTGCAGGCCCTTGGTGCATTGTACACAGACTGGAACAGCAAGATAAACGTCATATCCCGCAAGGATATTGACAACCTTTACGAACACCATGTGCTCCATTCCATGGCTCTGGCAAAGGTCATGCGCTTCACTGACGGCACAAGGATTGCAGACATAGGTACCGGCGGCGGTTTCCCCGGCATTCCAATGGCAATACTGTTCCCTCAGTGCAGTTTCACACTGATTGACAGCATAGGCAAAAAAATAAAGGTTGCAACCGATGTTGCCACCCAAATCGGACTTGAGAACGTGGTATGCCGCCACGAACGTGCAGAAGATGAGAAGGATAAATTCGAATTCATCCTGTCGCGCGGCGTCATGCCCCTGGCAGACCTGTGCTCCATAGGCAACCGCATGATTGACCGCAGCACGCAGCGCAATGCCTACCCCAACGGCGTGATGTGCCTCAAGGGCGGTGACCTTGGCAGTGAGACCGCACGTTTCAAGAAGGTCACAGAGACAATTGAAATACAGAACTTCTTCAAGGAAGATTTTTTCAAGGACAAGAAAGTCGTTTACGTGCAGATATGATGAACGTCAAGTGTTTCGAGTTCAATTTCCTGCCGGTCAACACCTATGTTGTCTGGGACGAAACCCTGCAGGCTGCCATCATAGACCCGGGCTGTTATTATGAAGGTGAGTCCGATGTACTTGCAAAGTTCATTTCAGACAACCGTCTCCAGGTGAAATGGCTGCTCAACACCCATCTGCACTTTGACCATGTGCTGGGCAACACCTTTGTTGAGGATACCTATCAGGTCAGGGCCCATGCAAGTGATCTGGACAACTCATGGATAGTCTTCATGGCTAAGAAGATGGCCGTCTTCGGAATTCGGTATGAAGGCCACGTCAACCCCATCGGACCGGAGAACGTGCTCAAGGAAGGTGACCAGGTCCGGTTCGGAAACACCACATTTGACATATTCCACATTCCCGGCCATTCTCCAGGCAGTTTAGTCTTCTATAACCGTGCGCAGGACACAGTCTTTACCGGCGATGTCATGTTCCAGAGCGGCATAGGACGCACCGACTTTCAGGACGGTGACGGCCCCGCCCTTATTCGCGGAATCAGGGAAAAGCTGCTGACACTGCCCGGAAATACCGTTGTTTACCCCGGCCATGGTCCCGCCACGACCATCGGACGTGAAAAACCAATGTTACTATGAAACTGAAAACCTTACTCATTGCCTTGCTGGTCACACTGCCTGCCATGGCGCAGGAACCCAAGTCCCCGCTGCTGTTTGAAACATACGAATGGGATTTCGGACAGATAAATGAAGTTGACGGAATAGTGACACACGTGTTCCGTTTCATGAACGTGTCCGATGAGACCGTCCAGCTGGACATCATTTCAACCAGCTGCGGATGTACCACAACCGAATATTCCACAGACCCGGTCACTCCGGGAGAATACGGTGAGGTAACCGTACACCTCAGTCCGGCAAGAACCGAAGGAAAGATTTTCCGTGAGGTGGAGATTTTCACCAAGGGCCGCAAGAGCTATGACCACCTTTCACTATTTGCCGATGTCACTCCCATGCCAATGGGTATCAATGAACTTTATCCGCATGAACTTGCCGGCACAATCAGAACCAACAACAAGCGCTGCAATTTCGGTTACGTCCCCCAGGGAACAACAGCAACCAAGGCCGTTGCCATTGCAAACAACGGTGACAAGCCGGTAAAACTGTCTGTCGTAACCACAGGAAACCGCAACGGAATGACCGTCAGCTGCCCTGAGACAATTGAGCCCAAGCAATCTGCCAATTTTTACGTAACATACACAATACCAAAGGGCAATGACTTCTACGGCATGGCCCGTGACAGCATCTGGATTGTTGCGGACGGCGCAAAGTCCGATGTTCCGTTTGTGGTCAGCGCCCTTCGCATAGAACAGCTGGACAAGTCAGAAGGAAAGCCACAGCCTGTGATGCAGATTGAGCCGTCATACGTCGTCTTCGGAACAAAGACTCCGGGCAGGATTTTCAAACAGACCATTACCATTGCAAATACTGGAAACGCCGATCTGATTTTCCGCAATGTCGAAGCCTGCACCGGTACTGCCACAAGCCTTAAGAGCGGGACTGTCATCAAGCCTGGCAAGTCAGTCAAGGTCACTGTGGCCATATCGAACTCCAACAATCCGCATGACACCACTATGGGCTCCATTAACCTGACCAGCAATGACCCCACCCGTCCATTCCGTGAGCTGAGACTTCAAATTGACACCAGATAATTTTTCCAACTAACCTGTTAGATTATGAGAACTAAAAGTATCATTGCCGGACTGGCAGTAGTAATGTCAATGTCCGCATGCGGCGGCAGCTCAAAGTACGAGTATCCGTTCCAGAACCCCAATCTCAAGATTGAAAAACGTGTCGAGAACCTTCTCTCACTGCTCACCCCAGAAGAAAAGGTGGGACTGATGATGAACGGTTCCATTTCCATTGACAGCCTTGGCATTCCCGCCTACAACTGGTGGTCCGAAGCCTGCCACGGCATCTGCATGAACGGAGCCACCGTGTTCCCGCAGGCCATTGCCCTTGCCGCAACATTCGATGACGCCCAGCAGTATGAGATTTACACTGCCGTGTCCGATGAGGCCCGCGCCCATTGGAACACCAGTGACCACAACCAGTTCGGCAAGACCCGCGCCACAGGCGGTTCCTGGCATCAGGGACTGACATTCTGGTGTCCGAACATCAACATTTTCCGTGACCCGCGCTGGGGCCGCGGTCAGGAGACCAGCGGTGAGGACCCCTACCTGACAGGCAAGATGGGTACCGCACTGGTAAAGGGCATGCAGGGTGACAACCCCAAGTACTACAAGACACACGCCTGCGCAAAGCACTACGCAGTCCACAGCGGTCTGGAATCGAACCGTCACCGCTTTGACGTGAGCGTGTCCATGCGTGACCTGTGGGAGACTTACCTGCCGGCATTCAAGACTCTGGTAACCGAGGCCAACGTTCAGGAAGTCATGTGCGCATACAACCGCTACGAAGGTGAGCCCTGCTGCGGCAGCGACCGTCTGCTCCAGGACATTCTGCGCAACAAGTGGGGCTTCAAGGCTCTGGTTGTATCGGACTGCGGCGCCATTAACAACTTCTACACCCGCGGACAGCATGAAACCCACGCCAATGCCGCTGAAGCCAGCATTGACGGCGTTCTTTCCGGCTGTGACATTGAATGCGGCACAAGTTACAACGCTCTTGTCCAGGCAATGAAGGACGGCAAGATCAACGAATCGGACATTGACGTGTCACTGCGCAGAATCCTGCGTTCACGCTTTGAACTTGGCATGCATGACCCCGTCGAGATGGACCCATGGAAGGATCTTGGCGCAGACGACATCAGCAGCCCCGCACACACCGCCCTTGCCCACAAGGCAGCTCAGGAAGCCATGGTACTGCTCAAGAACCGGAACAATATCCTGCCTTTGAAGAAGGAAGGTCTGACCATAGCCATTGTCGGTCCGAATGCAGACAACGTTTCAATGCAGAACGGCAACTACAACGGCACCCCCACCCTTGAAAACCAGAAGTCAATTCTCCAGGCCATCAGGGAAAAGGCTCCGGGTGCAAAGTTCATCTATGAACGCGGCTGCGAACTGGCAGACGACTATCTGACCGTAAGCCACCTTGCAGACCTTAACGGCGGCAAGGGTCTGTATGCCGAATTCTTCAACAACCAGACCATGAGCGGCGCTCCTGCAGCAAAAGGATATTATGATGAAATCAACATGCGCACCATGGGTGACTACCGTTTTGCCGAAGGTGTCGAATTCACCAACTTCTCAGCCCGCATGACAGGCAAGTACGTATCGGACTTTACAGGAGAAATGAGCTACAGCCTGCGCGGCAACGACACCTGGAAACTGACAGTCAACGGCAAGGTCATTGCCGAACAGAAGCAGCCGGCACAGGGACGCGGCGGATTTGGACGCGGCATGCAGATGCAGACTCCGTCATTCAAGGTTGTCAAGGGCCAGACCTACAACATCCAGCTTGACTACACCAAGGGAGCAGAAGGTTCTGCATACCTGACATTCGACCTGAGCCAGCGCAAGCTTGCCGAATTCGAATCAGTTGCCGCCAAGGTTAAGGATGCCGATGTCATCATCATGGTATCAGGCATTTCATCACGCCTTGAAGGTGAGGAGATGCGTGTAAGCTACGATGGTTTCTCAGGCGGAGACCGTACCAAAATTGAACTCCCCAAGGTCCAGCTGGGACTTCTTGAGGCCATGTACAAGACCGGAAAGCCGGTCATCCTGGTCAACTGCTCAGGTTCGGCCATCGGATTCGGTGCTGTAGAGAACCAGTATCAGGCACTGCTTCAGGCATGGTACGGCGGTCAGGCCGGTGGTCTTGCCGTTGCCGATGTCCTGTTCGGTGACTACAATCCAGCAGGCCGTCTGCCGGTCACATTCTACAAGTCAACAGACCAGCTGCCTGAAAACATTGAAGACTACAACATGTCAGACGGACTCACCTACCGCTACTTCAAGGGCGAACCCCTGTACGCATTCGGCTACGGTCTGAGCTACACCACATTCGCATACGGTGACGCAACCCTTTCAAAGAGCAGCATAAAGGCCGGCGGAAGCGTTGACATTACCGTTCCCGTTACCAACACCGGCAGGCTTGACGGTGATGAGGTCGTTCAGGTGTACATCAAGGCTCTGGACAATCCTGCCGCCCCCATCAAGGGTCTGAAGGGATTCAAGCGCGTGAACATTGCCGCAGGCCAGACCGCCAATGTGACCATCACACTTGAGCCCAAGGCATTCGAATACTATGACGAGAAGATCGATGAGCTGTCAGCAATGCCAGGCCGCTACCAGATTCTTTACGGACCGTCTTCACGCGACCAGGATCTGAAGGCCGTTGATTTTGTTGTAAAATGACCAACCGGGACAGTCCCTCATTGTGGGGCTGTCCTTTATTTATACTGTTATGAGAATCAGGAACATCATCTGTCTTTGGCTGGCTATAGGCGCATTCTGCTCATGCCAGAGCACCAACATATCGGACAAGCTCGAGTACCACCGTCTCAAGGGTGAACGTCTGGACACGCTGCAACGTGAAGTCAAGCTCAAATTCACCCGCAATGCGCTGTACCTGGATGAGAACGACTACCAGGAAAAGGATGCTCATGAGGTGGCAAAAGGCACAACGGTAAAAGTCATCGGCAAACAGCACAAGATAGGCGGTTTCAAGCAGGCACCGCAATTCTTCCGCGAGAACTACACACCCACCGTTGACATGTACGCCGCATTGCTCCCGGACGGGCAGAGGGTATATATGCAGATCCCGGAACTTGCCATAGGTATTCCCGGTAAGGACGGACGCACGGTTACAGACGTAAAGGACCAGATGAATTCGGCCCTGTTCCTGTATAAGATCGATGACTCCGACAAATGGACCGATGATCCCGGAATAGAATACGATGCCCCTGAGATTCCCGTATATTTTCCCAAACGCCATTACACGGCAATGGCCGGTGACCTGACACTTGATTCCTGCAAGCACTGGTATCAGAAGGCAGCTGTGATAATTGGAGTTCCTGTAGATTTTCTATACAAATACAGTCTTTCAAAGTTCCTGTACAGGGATGCGTCATGCTACATCTACAAGCCGCTCATAAATGTCAAACCGTGGCTTGCCAAGGTTATCCAGGCCGCATTGAGCTATATTCTTCTTGCACCGCTGTTCATTTTCCTCATTCCCTGGCTTTCTGTACGCACGTTCTGGAGAATAAAATTCCTGCCTAATGGAGCCGTGACATTTCTCGCTACGCTCTTCTGTTACATCTATCTGGTCATCTTAGGACTGTTCTTCCAGGTTACAGTCTGGGGATTTGTCATTTATGCCTTGGTTCTTGCCATTACAGAGTATAATTTCTCCGATATTGCGGACACCGTAAACAGCAACCGCTGTCCCAAGTGCAAGCACATCGGACTGGAATATGACGGAAGCAAGACCGGTGACTGGCACCAGTCTGAAAGCAAACGGACCAGACAGGAGGAGAAGAGCCGTGAGGTAAGGGAATATGACCGTCCAAACGGGCTGGGAACTACACATGTGAAAGAGACAATCCACCACATGGCAGACAAGGAATATGTTACCAGTTCCCGTTCAAGGCATCATGTCAGTTATTACCATTGCCCCGAGTGCGGCGAGGACATTTCAACTGACTGGACAGAACATGACTCACACGAAACTTCACACTGGAAAGAATGATATGGAAAAAGTCAATCTGGAAAAGGACTACCGCAAGAGCGGTGAAGGCGCAAACGGAGACAGCTACGACTGCCTGACCGACGGGTCTTTCATGCTCAAGATGTACAACGTCAGCTATCCTGAAAAGCTGATATCCGATGAACTTGAGGTGGCACAGAAGGTTTTTGCACTGGGCATCCCGTCACCTGAACCCGGCTGTCTGGTCACTGACGGCACACGCATCGGAATAAGATTCAGGAAAGTGGCAGGCAAGCGCAGTTTTGCGCGCATGATATCCGATGAGCCGGAACGTCTTGAAGAGTACACGCGTGAATTTGCCCGCTACTGCAAGCTGCTGCACTCCACCCCATGTCCGGAAGACATGTTTCCTGATGCAAAAGAACAGTTCCGCTATTTCCTTGACTGTGACAAGGTCTTCAATGCCGATGAAAAGGATTTCATGAACGCCTTCCTTGACCTTGTCCCGCAGTGCGACACGGCCGTACACGGAGACATGCATGTTGGGAACCTTATATCAACGCTGCCCAAAGGCGCACCCCTGGACAGTGAGCATACCGTCAACTTCATTGACCTTGGCATGTTTGCCCGCGGCTGCCCGCTGCTTGACATAGGCATGATGCAGATTGTCTGTTTCTTCTCCGATGAGCAGTTCCGCCTGGAGACCTTCCATCTGACAGGAGAACAGACACGTGCCATCTGGGACGTGTTTACGGATGAGTATTTCTATTCCGAAGACTGCGCCGCAGAAAAGTGGTTCGGCACAGGAGCAACTCCACAGGCTGTTTTTGACGGCATACTGCCCTATACCTGCCTGAAACTTTTCCTGGTGGAACACAACTGCGGCATGCTGTTCCCGCATTTCGAAAACGTCATACGGCAGACATTCAGGCTTCTGTAAGCCATATTTTCATATCTTTGCAATTATGATTACAGAAACGACGGCATTGGTCAGAATTGGTGTCAGCCTGCTTCTGGGCGGCATCATCGGAATAGAGAGATACATGCACAAGCACCCGGCAGGTGTCAGGACATTCATGCTCATCTGCCTTGGTTCAACACTTGCAACCATGGCATCAATATGGATCTGCCAGACCAACATGAACCTGATAAACGGTGACCCCGGGCGTATTGCCGCCCAGGTCCTGACAGGCATCGGTTTCATTGGTGCCGGACTTATCATCAAGAACAACAATGACATATCAGGTCTGACGACTGCAGCCGGAATATTCGTTTCTGCAGCAATAGGAATTGCAGTAGGCGTAGGAATGATTCTTACCGCCAGCGTTGCAACTGTTGCAGTATTTCTCATTCTGTGTTCGTCATTCCTGTTCCATGACAGCGAAAAAAAGAACAAAAAACAACAATAGCTTATGAGATTCCGTCTTTCTTTCATTCTGGCAGCTGTACTGTTTGCACTTCCGGTGGTGGCCCAGCAGCCTGATCCCAACTTCTTCATCTACCTGTGTTTCGGACAGTCCAACATGGAGGCCGGCGCCCGCCCGGCTGACCGGGACAAGGATTGGAACGACCCGCGTTTCCAGTTCGTGGCTGCAGTTGACAACCCGCGCATGGACCGCAAGATGGGGCAGTGGTACACCGCCGTTCCGCCAATCTGCCGTCCAAGCAACAACATGGGTCCGGTCGATTTCTTCGGACGCAAGATGATTGAAGTCCTGCCCCAGCAGTATAAGGTAGGTGTAATCAACGTGTCTGTAGCCGGCGCCAAGCTGGAACTTTGGGACAAGGACGCCTGCGCTGACTACCTTGCAATGGAAGCCGCAGACCCAAGCCGTTCATGGCTCGTCAACATGGCCAAGGAATATGACATGAACCCCTACCAGCGCCTTCTTGACATGGCAAAGATTGCACAGAAGAGCGGTGTGATCAAGGGTATGCTTGTTCATCAGGGCGAATCCAACCCCGATGACTCGCTGTGGTGCGGCCGCCTCAAGAAGATACATGACGACCTGTGCCATGACCTTGGCATCAACCCCGATGAAGTTCCGCTGCTTGCAGGCGAACTCAAACAGGCCGAAGAAGGCGGCGTCTGCGCAGCCTTCAACCAGGTTGTGCTCTCCCACCTTCCTGAAGTCATGAAGAACGGATATGTAATCTCATCAATAGGCTGTGAAAGCACCGGTGACCAGTTCCACTTCTCGACAGAAGGCATGCGTCTCATGGGTTACCGCGTGGCAGATAAGATGCTGGAACTGCAGGGCTTCAAGGATCCCCAGAACCGCACAGTCACCATGAACCTGAAGAAAAAGGGCCTTGGCATTGAAGTAAGCCCCACCCTGGCCGGAATCTTCTTTGAAGACATCAACCAGTCACTTGACGGCGGCATCTGCGCCCAGCTTATCCAGAACCACTCATTCCAGGCCTACAACGTGCCTGACGCACCCAATGCCAAGGAATTCTCACAGTCCGATACCGTATTTTTCGGATGGACCGTCATAAAGAAGGCCGATGCAGCCGGTCAGGCACATGCAGTAAGCGACCATCCGCTGGTAAAGGACCTGAAACGCTACTATGACTTTGATCCGGGTGACAAGTACGATGACGAACTGCGCTACGCCCAGTACAGCGTACGTTTTGACATAGATAATCCCGGTGAAGGTTTCGGAATTGCAGCCAACGGATACGGCATTGCCAAGTACGGAAACGAACGTCAGGGCAACTACTACTCAAACAACACCCAGGTGGCATCAATCCCCGCCCAGCAAGGCGTAAGCTATGACCTGACACTTTACCTTCAGGGTCAGTCATATCCCGGCAGGATCACCGTACAGCTTGAAGACGCAAACGGCAGGGCCAATTCCAACGCAATCACCATAAGCGGACTCAAGAACAATTGGCAGAAATACACCGGCACACTCAAGGCCGAGCGCTCTGTTGACAGCCGTCTGGCAATTGTGGCCGATGCCGCAGGCACATTCTTCCTTGACTACGTGACCCTGCTCCCTGAAGCTTCACAGCTGTGGAATGAAGGCAAGAGCGGTCCCTTCCGCAAGGATCTTATGCAGGCACTTGCAGACCTCCACCCCACATTCATGCGCTTCCCCGGCGGCTGCGCAAGTGAAGGCACCAACTATTTCGGACAGCCGTTCTGGAAGAACTCCATCGGACCTGAAGAGGAACGCATCGGATTCCGCAACCATTGGGGCTACTGGACTTCACAGTATGTTGGTTTCTACGAATATCTGCTTATGGCAGAATCACTTGGAGCCACACCTCTGCCCGTCCTCAACAACGGCGTAACATGTCAGTTTGCCGGTCACCAGTACATTGCTCCATTGGAGACCGAGGCCGACAGAAAGCGTTTCCATGACATCTTTGTGAATGACGCCCTGGACTTCATTGAGTTCTGCAACGGCGGCACAGACACCAAATGGGGCAAGATGCGCGCAGACATGGGCCATCCCGAACCCTTCAACCTGAAGTATCTTGGCATAGGAAACGAGAACAAGGGCAAGGAATTCTGGGAGCGCTTTGACATAATATATAATGAGGTCACAGCAAAATACCCGGACATCATAATCGTGTCAACCGCCGGTTCAGCCGCTGACGGCCGTGAGTTCAATGAGAACATGCATGAGATTGACACCAAGTACCAGAATACCGTAGTTGACGAACACTACTACCGCAACAACCAGTGGTTCTACAAGAACGGCGACCGCTACAATTCTGACAAGGTTCGCGGAGCAGACGGCCTGACCTACGACCGCCAGCGTCCCACCCGCGTGTTCGTTGGTGAGTTTGCCAACAACAACAGCAACAACGACTATGCCAGTGCAATGGCCGAGGCCGCATACTGGACCAGCCTTGAACGCAATTCCGACATGGTAGTCATGGCCGCCTACGCCCCCCTGCTGTGCAAGAAGGGCTTCAACAAGTGGAACTCCAACCTTATCTGGTTCGACAACCGCGGCATGTGGCGCACCACCAACTACTACTATCAGCAGCTGTTCTCCCAGGCCGGCAACAGGGCATTTGAAATGACCGGCTTCATGAACGGAACAGAGTCCGATGAGACCATCTACTCATCACCCACCGTTGACACCGAGACCGGTGAAATCTTCATAAAGTTCGTCAACTCCGAAGCCGTAAACAAGTACATAACCTTCAACATGGGCAAGGGCCAGAACCGCAAGAAGTACACCGCTACAGTTGAATTCATCACTTCAAATGACACCAAGGTCAAGAACCAGGGTGACCAGAACAGCTATTCAAGCGCACAGCAGACAGCTCCTGCAGGCGGCAGAATGGGCGGATTCGGCGGCATGGGCGGCGGCAGCCGTTTCAGCTACACGGAGAAAGTCGTTCCACACACAAAGGACCTTGGCGTAATAAAGAAGCAGTTCACCTTGGAGATGCCTGAAAATTCAATAGGAATCATTCACCTGACACCAGTCAAGTGACATCAATATCAATAAATGGACAAATTAAGTTATTCATTGGGCCTGAACATAGGCCAACAGCTTAAGCAGATGGGGCTTAAGGACAAACTTGTAGCTGCCGACTTTGCAGCATCAGTAAATGACATCCTTCAGGGCAATGCACTTCAGGTCAACCCAGCTGAAGCACAGCAGATTCTGAACGATTTCTTTTCCGATCTTGAAAAGAAGCAGCAGGCCGAAGCCGCCCAGGCTGGAAAGGCCGCACGTGAGGAAGGAGAAAAGTTCCTTAAGGAGAACGCAAAGAAGCCCGGCGTTACAGTAACAGCCAGCGGACTTCAGTACACAGTTCTCAAGGAAGGAACAGGAAAACAGCCAAAAGCCAGCGACACCGTTCGCTGCCACTATGAAGGCACACTCATCAACGGCAAGGTATTCGATTCGTCATACCGTCGCGGTGAGCCCGCCGATTTCGGTCTGCGTCAGGTCATCTCCGGCTGGACCGAAGGAGTCCAGCTCATGAAGGAAGGCGCCAAATTCCGTTTCTTCATCCCCTACAATCTGGCCTACGGCGAGCGCGGTGCCGACAGCGACATCCCACCCTACGCAGCCCTGATATTCGATGTGGAACTGATCAAGGTTCTCTGACAGACACACATTAAGGCCGGACATGATTCCGGCCTTAATTGTATAGGCACCTTTTCTATCGCGGTTTCCGCAAACGTAGTGTCCACGCTTTGAGCCAAAGCCGCACTTTCCTGTGCACTACGGACGCGCGAACTGCCCTACAATACGTTCTATCGCGGATTCCGCAAACGTAGTGTCCGCGCTTTGGGCCAAAACCGCACTTTTCCCAGACGCTACGGAATGGGAAAATGCCCTACAATACGTTCTATCGCGGATTCCGCAAACGTAGTGTCCACGCTTTGGGCCAAAGCCCCACTTTCCCAGGACACTACGGACAGGCGAACTGCCCTACAGTACG
>JAGHSY010000116.1 GCA_018065615.1 Candidatus Colenecus caballi
CGCGGCGGACACCCTTGCCTTTGGCTGTAACCTTCCCACTATCAGGGCGGTTTAGGGACTTTCACCCTTTAGAGTACGTTCGTGCTGGACGAACAAACAAAGAGAGCCAATTAACGGTCACCCTCACGGTGTGACAGTTGTTTGGCTCCCTTAATGTTATTGCCGCAAATGTAATGTAAAGAACTGTAAGGTCAGCTATCAGAATCCATAAATCTGCTATGCCATGAGCAGCATTCGGTGGAGTGGCGGCTTACATTCCACCGCTTGAGATGAAATACCACATCAGCGGTTCAACACCCATGACGTTGGCCATTGTCAGCTGCAGAACTGTCATTGGTGAGACAATCTTTCAGTGTCATGATGTATATCTGTGAATATAAGGCAGGCATATTGTTCAACAGTGACAGACGCTCTTTTTTTTATGAGCATTTTTTTGTTCCTTTGCACCCGGATTTCACAACGCACATTATGGCAAAGATTATTCTGACAGGCGACCGTCCTACCGGCAGACTTCACATCGGACATTACGTAGGTTCTCTGCGTCGCAGGGTCGAACTCCAGAACAGCGGAGAATACGACCGGATATTCATTATGATAGCCGATGCCCAGGCACTGACAGACAATGCCGATAACCCTGAAAAGGTACGTCAGAACATTATTGAAGTGGCTCTGGACTACCTGTCAGCAGGTCTTGATCCGTCAAAGGCTACAATATTCATACAGTCACAGGTCAGCGAACTGACAGAACTGACATTCTTCTACATGAACCTTGTCACCGTTCAGCGTCTGCGCCGCAATCCTACCGTGAAGGCCGAAATTGCCATGCGCGGATTCGATGAGTCCGAGGGCGATGACAACCAGCGCGGCATTCCGACGGGATTCTTCACATACCCCATAAGCCAGGCCGCTGACATTACCGCATTCAACGCTACGACCGTTCCTGTAGGTGAAGACCAGGCGCCCATGATTGAGCAGACCCGTGAAATTGTACGCCGTTTCAATGCCGTTTACGGTGAGACACTGGTGGAACCCAACATACTTCTTCCGGACAACGCCGCATGTCTGCGCCTTCCCGGTACAGACGGCAAGGCCAAGATGAGCAAGTCACTTGGCAACTGCATATACCTTTCAGACAGTGCAGAAGAGGTCTGGGCCAAAGTCAAGGGCATGTTCACAGACCCCAACCACCTGCAGGTCAGCGACCCGGGCAAGGTTGAAGGCAACACCGTGTTCACATATCTTGACGCATTCTGCCGTCCTGAACATTTTGCCATGTTCCGTCAGGCATTCATCGGAAAGAAGGTCAGCTTTGAATTCAACAGCCTTGATGAAGTCAAGGACCAGTACCGCAAGGGCGGCCTTGGAGACATGATGGTAAAGAATTTCCTGAACTGCGTACTCAATGACACGCTGGAACCCATCCGCAAGCGCCGTCACGAACTTGAGCAGAACATACCTTATGTATATGAGGTACTGCGCAAGGGCAGTGAAGAAGCCCGCAAGGTTGCATCACAAACTCTGGCCGCAGTAAAGCGCTCAATGAAAATCAACTACTTTGATCAGGGTGTACTTGACGAACTCATTGCCGAGCAGTCAAAGAAATACAATAGCGCAGAATAAATTCAAAAAAAGTTGCTTTTTGTTTTGGCCGTGCAAGATTAAAGCAATATCTTTGCACCGCTTTTAAGGAAGCAAGGGCGTTTAGCTCAGCTGGTTCAGAGCATCTGCCTTACAAGCAGAGGGTCGGCGGTTCGAATCCGTCAACGCC
>JAGHSY010000038.1 GCA_018065615.1 Candidatus Colenecus caballi
ACAAGGTGAAATACACCGGATGGCTTGTCAACAATGACGGTCACCGCTTTCATTATGACAAGGAAAGGCGCTTGTTCTCAGAACTGAAGTACGGAAAAGCAATTGGAGAATATTCTTTTGCCGCATTTGACGAATTCGTCAAAGACAAAGGGATGTTCGGAGAGTTTGCACCATATGATTTCAAGTAACCCCAATGTCTACCTCTTATAATCAGCTGCAGCCCCTACCAATTGGCAGAGACCGCAGCTGGTTTTTGGCGTCCCAGCGCCCCGCGGGCGCTGGTTAAGGGCTTTCAAGGGTTTATGAGGCAAACAGAGTTTGTACGCTTCCTGGCGAATTTCTTTGAACGGTCAACGAATGTTTATAAATTTGTGAACCAATTTGCGGATAATGAAACTGAAACAACTGTTTTTATTCTTTTTACTCCTGATTTGTGCATGCACTAAAATGGAACCTGATCAAAGTGCCGACTTTGACATCAAGGCGTTGGCATCATTGGACTGGGGAGAAGGAGTAACGTACACCATTGGTCACAAGAATCCTGATACCGATGCAACTTGTTCTGCTGTCTGCTATGCTTATCTGATGCGTAAACTCGGTTATGAGGTAGAGGCACGTGTTCCAGGGGCTCTTAACAACGAGACAGCCTTTGTCCTTGACAGGTTTAAGATAGACATTCCGGAAATCATGAATGACGCAAGCGGGAAAAGTCTGATATTGACCGACCATTCGGAAACTTCACAGGCGATAGATGGAATTGAGGATGCAAAGATTCTCCAGATTATCGACCATCACGGGCTTGGCAATATTGTCTGTGCAAATCCACTGTTCATCAAGACAATGCCTGTCGGTTCCACCTGTACCGTGATTTATTCTTCATTCAAGGAGTACCGGGTTGAAATCATCCAACCCTATGCAGGTCTGATGCTGTCGGCACTTCTGTCTGACACAAACAATCTGACCTCCAGCACGACAACCGAATTGGACTGGGTTGCGTATCGGGAACTGGTCGCCCTGTCAGGTATCGCTGACGTTGATTCATACTATCAGCAGATGCAGGATGCCGCCTCTTCCTATTACGGGATGAGTGATATCGAAATATTTCTTTCGGATTACAAGGACTATGAAATGTCCGGACATAATGTGGGTGTAACCTGCGTCAACAGCAGAAACGACAATCACGATGCTATGTGTCTGCGGATGCTTGACGTTATGCCGCAGGTCATGAAAGAAAAAGGCCGCGATTTGGTGTTTGCTCTTGTTGGCAATGTCCAGGACGAATATACTGATATCCTGTTCTATGGACAAGGAGCGAAAGAGGCGTTGGAATCCGCTTTTGGAATTTCCCGGGACAACCGCATCCGAATACCCGGATTGATGTCCAGAAAGAAGGATTTTATCCCTAAACTCTCAGAAGTTTTGGAGTAATGTTTGCTTTTTCGGACGATGGTTGATAAAGCTTACGTTCCGTTATTCATCCGGCCGCAGTATTACCAGCCTCAAAAAGTAGACACGAAAAATTCTTTTAATGGGTTAATAATTTACCAGAGCAGACACTGGCGTTTATTTTTTCGCGTTTTGTTTTTACAATAGAAGACATTTCCGTTGTTTTTACCACATGAATCTCGGCGCAGAAATGAACATAAGACAGCATTCACCACTAAATTTCCGCTGAGCCGAAAATACCACATACTTTTTCGGGTGAGCCCGGATGCGTCCTTTGCCAATGCCGTGTTATCGGAAGTCTGCATCGAAATCTATCTTGTAAATCTGCGACATGTCGTTACGCATATTGAACAGGATGGTCTTTTGAGCCGGGTTATATACGCAGGACCAGTTGGTGGCATTTCCGTATGATTCAATGGCAAAAGATCCGGCCTGCAGGCATTCAAGGGCTTCCATCTCAGTCATGACAGGCTTATATTGACCGCCGATGAATTCCGTGCGGACTTTGCTGGCATAAGCATTCATCAGATGCCCTACGCGTACTTTGCTGCTGTATCCGTATTGCCACTCATCCTGCATATAGGTTGCAGTCGCTTCCGGATTGCAGTAGTAATTCTCTATACTGTTGTATTCGTATGGAACAATCTGTGATGTTGAATAGGCAATCCATGAACGTTCTTCGGGACGGAGCACGTACAGTTTGTCCTCCCAATACTCAAAGACGGCATAGTCTCCGGTGGCGTCAGCAACCATCCAATGCACGTTGATGGAGGGGTGTAGCGACAGGAAATTATAACTCCTCATCATATTCTCGACCTCTTTGCCTGTCTTGCATCGGTTCAGAATCAAGTTCTGCATCAGACTGTTTGCAACAAAGTCTTTACCGTCTTCTTTCTGCATTACACGTATTGGTCCGTCCGGGTTTTCATCTGTGGCAAATTCTGACAACTGGAAAGCTCCGAAGCACAGGCCGTATTCATTCATGCCGTCCATCATGGCCATCGGCTGCCGCAGAAGACGGTGAAGAGAGGTCTTGCCGTCTGACAGAATGCCGTCTCCGTTGACTGCATCCCCGCGGGCATAGCCGTTGTATATTGCAGAATTGTAATTAGGTGCGGTAAACTGCAAATACCTGTATCCGTTGGCACTGTTGGATATCAGGCAGAGCGGACCGCCTGCACCGTCAAAATTGCGCCCGAACAACACTTCGCCCTTTTCGTTGAAACATACAAACCCCGAGCAGGACTGCACCGGATGCTCTTCGTCAAAGAGATCCTCCCTGCCTTCTTCCTTGAACCACAGATTTTCCATTGCGTCATTATACGACTGGTAATCCGTGTATCCGCCTTTTATCAACTCTTCAAATTGAAGATCGGTCGTAAAATCCATATAATAGAACCTGTCAGAGATGCGGCGCAGGGAAGACAATGTTCTCTCTGCTGATTCGGCATTCAGGCACAGGCTGGAATTGGTGGGATTGGCAACGGGTTCTCCCAACAGCCTGAAATTGGTGATGATGCGATTCCCGGTTTTTTCCTGTTCGTCAAAATCTGTTTTTTCGCATCCGGCATTCAAGACCAGGACGGACGCGAACAAAAGTGCTGCAATTCTACTACGTTTCATATGTATATTCCGTTACATTCTTATCAGGTCTCGCTGATGTCATCTGTCATATTCTGCTTTCTGTACTGCTTTGACGGTTATGGTTGTGAGCGGGAGCAGTACGGATTCGAAAACTATCTTGACGGCAACCTGTGCAATTCCGATGCTTACCAGTGACTTGAATGGAAGTGTTCCGATGAAAGCCAGCGGCAGGAATACAAGACAGTCTGTGAATTCACCGACAATGCTGGACAGGATAGCTCTTCCGGCAAATCCGGTTATCTCATTCCGATGGCGGCGCTTCATGTAGGCGAAAACCCTGTCATTTGCAAAATCACCAATCACATAAGCAATGAGTGATGCAGCTGTGATGCGGGGAACGCTGCCCAGAACTGCTTCAAATGAACTTTGTGCCGTGAACGAATCGGGAAAGGGGAGCGCAAGCAGAACTTCGAATATGAGAACCATTACAATGTTCATTGCAAATGCCATGTAGCAGGTCACGCGGCTCCACCGGTATCCGTAAACTTCGGAAAAAATGTCGGACAGGATATATGTGACAGGGAAGAGAATGACAGATCCGACCGTAGAAGCTCCGAACGGAAGTGATATCTGCTTGCCCACAATGATATTGCTGAGCAGAAGGGTTACCGTGAAAATCACCGTAAGACAGAGCTGCAGGAAACTGAAGCTCTGCCGGCTGACGGCATTGCCTGTCTTGTGAATGAAGAGACGCTTGTCCATTTTTATAAACTGCATGATGCTTTCAAATTCAAAAGTAATTGATTCAGTCTGAAATGACAAAGCCCAGGTGCAGATAATTTTTTTGTGCCACAATATTGCTGTATGATTATTTTGAATACCTTTACGCCATTCAAAAATACTATATATGACAATTCAGGAGCTTTACGAAACCATCGGAGGCAACTATGCCGATGCAAGTTCAAGATTGATCAATGAGTCCATGGTCACACGCTTTGTAAAGAAATTCCCGTCAGACCCTTCAATGCATGAACTGCTAGAGGCTGTGGCAGCCGGAGACATCCGGACATCATTCAGAGCCGCGCATACTTTGAAGGGCGTTTGTGGAAATCTGGCATTCACCAGACTGTTTCAGGCAGCGTGGAATCTGACAGAACAGCTGAGGCCGCTTGACATGCCGGCAGATCCTGTACTGTTAGAACAGCTGAAAGAGGAATATCAGTTGACGCTCAATGCCATTGACATGCTGTAACAGTCACGATTTTTCTCAATCTGTTTTCATGTATCATGTGCCGGAAAAGACATTCGGCCTGTAATCTTTTTTACTTTCGCGTCGGTTCAGAGTGACAGGACTGATAAAATAATGCTGAATTCTGATAAATGTCTCATAATACTTGTTTGCCAACTCCAATTTTGGGTGGGTTATGCAAAATTATAAATCTTTTTAATTTGTATAAGAATCTTGTAGTCAATGGTTTTCAGGTATGCTGAGCCGATATTTGCAAAATCTGGGCTATGAATGCCGGCAATATGCGTCGAACTGCGGTTGATACAAATACTAATTGAATTGAAACAAAATTAATGTTAATTTATACCTGCTTTGGTTTAATAGTGTTTAATTTTGTACGCGTAAAATTCAGCGGAATTTTCGAAATAGTGCCTTTGTTTTTTAAATAACCCAATTGAAATATATTGTTTAACCAATTTATTGTTTTTATTCCTTTTAAATCCTTTTTATGAATCTCAAAAAGCATGTTTTGGGCATACTGCTTGCAATGGCAGTGCCTGTCTGTGCAATGGCACAGAATGTGACTGTTAAGGGACAGGTCAAGGATGACGCAGGTGAGCCGCTTATGGCTGCCGCTGTTGCCGAGGTTGGAACAACCAACGGTACGGTAACAGATCTGGACGGTAACTATTCAATTACCGTTCCGTCAAACGCGACTCTGCAGTTTTCATTTATGGGTTACTCGACTCAGACTGTTGCAGTAGCCGGTAAGACAACCATTAACGTAACACTTTCAGAAGACGCCGAACTTCTTGATGAAATTGTCGTCATCGGTTACGGTACTCAGAAGAAATCGGACCTGACAGGTGCTGTGGCATCAGTTAAGGCCGATGAACTCAAGACCCTTTCAGCCACCAGCGCCGGTGCTGCTCTTCAGGGTAAGGTTTCAGGTGTTCAGATTCTGAACCAGTCAGGTGCTCCCGGTAAGGGTGCCCAGATCCGTGTCCGCGGTTATGCTTCAAATTCAGCAAACATCGGTCCTCTGCTGATTGTTGACGGTCTGAAGGTTGATAACATTGACTATCTGGATCCTTCAATGATTGAATCTATGGAAATCCTTAAGGATGCCGCATCGGCTGCCATTTATGGTGCTGAGGCCGGTAATGGTGTCGTTCTCATCACAACCAAGTCAGGTCAGAATCTGAACGGCCATTCAAGCATCACTTATGATTTCAAGATGACCAACCAGCGTCTTGGCAAGAAGGCTGAGATTTTTGACGGTGACACATACGTTGAATATCAGAAAGCCCTTGATTCTTCATTCGCAAATGACCTTGCCGCTTTTGGCTATCAGGAAGGTGACAACTACAACTGGTTTGATGCAGTGTTTGAACCTTCATGGGCAAAGCAGCATGCTCTGACTTTCCAGGGCGGCAACAACAATGGCGGTTTCTTCCTGTCACTCAATTATCTTAACAACGACGGTATTGTAATAGGTGACAAGGACGTCTACAAGCGTCTCTCGACACAGATCAATGCTGACTACAAGATCAAGCCCTGGCTGACCATAGGAACCAACAACTCTATTGAAAAGTGGGATACCAAGTCCGTTTCAGAGTCTTCTTACGGATCAATGCTGAACTCTGTCATGTCAATTGACCCGCTGACACCCCCTTATTACAGCAATTCAGCTGATCTTCCCGCAAATGTCCAGTCAAATCTTGACCGTGCCCTCCGTGACCCGAACCACAACAATGACTGGTATGGCACTTCCAAGTATATGGAGGAAGCAACAGGCAGCCCTCTGGTACAGCGTGACCGTACAGATGCTACCAACGGCGGCATAAGCCTGCGTGGAACCATGTATGCAAACTTCAGCCCGGTCAAGGGTCTTGTATACACATCACGTTTCGGCTACCGTGTGGCACAGTCATCATCACACAGCTATTCAGCTCCCTATTATGCCAGTTCAATGGCTAACAGCACCACATATTCACTTTCAGCTGGTGTCAATACAAGCTACTATTATCAGTGGGAGAACTTTGCAAACTATAACAGGACATTCGGAAAGAACAACATAGGTGTAATGGCCGGTATGTCATACATTGAAAACAACAGTGACAATGCACGCATTTCAACTGATGATTCAGATCCTCTGACAGCCTATGAGCCAAACTTCCGTCATGTCGACTACATCAAGACATCGGCTCCAAAGACCGTTTCCAATGCTCCAAGCCAGTCGACAAGCATGTCATACTATGGCCGTCTGTCTTATTCTTATGACAACCGCTACAGCATCCAGGCCAATTTCCGTGCCGATGCTTTCGACTCTTCAAAACTTGACAAGAAATCCCGTTGGGGCTACTTCCCTTCATTCTCTGCAGGTTGGACAGTAAGCAATGAATCATTCTTCAAGGACAATATCGATTCTGAAATCGTGTCATTCCTCAAGCTCCGTGCTTCATGGGGCCGCAACGGTAATGTCAATGTCCTGAACAACTACCAGTATGCTTCAACAATTGCTCTGAACAGCAAGTGGTATCAGTATGATCCCGCTTCTTCTGCTCAGTCTTACGGTTCAGCTCCTTCAGGCCTTGCCAATCCGAATCTGCATTGGGAAACCGCAGAACAGCTTGACCTTGGTCTTGATGCCCGTTTCCTTGACGGCCGTCTGAGTCTGGGAGTTGACTGGTTCAAGAAGAACACCAAGGATCTTCTTATCAATGTGACTCCTATACCTGAAATCGGTGTTGAAAGCATGTATGACAATGCCGGTGAGGTTCTCAACAGGGGTCTTGAACTTGAACTTGGCTGGAAGGATAACGCAGGTGACCTCAAGTACTCGGTTACCGGTAACATTTCAACTCTTCACAATGAAGTCGTTGCTCTGCACCCGTCAGTTGACCACATAGAAGGTGTTATGGTATCAGGTCTGAACAACAAGATCAGAACATACATTGAAGTTGGTCAGCCTCTGTGGTTCTTCCGCGGATACAAGTACATGGGCGTTGATGGAACCGGTTCACCTCTGTATCTTACCAAAGATGGAACTACAACAACGGCTCCAGCCGATGATGACCTGTTCTACATCGGTAAGTCACAGGCTGATTTCACTTATGGTCTGACAATCAACCTTCAGTACAAGGGCTTTGACTTCACAATGTTCGGTGCCGGCTCACATGGCAACGATATCTGCAACCTGCTTTATTCTGGAGACCGTCCAAGAGCAAACAGCATTGATACCTACTACAAGGATTCATGGACTCCTGAAAATACTGATGCCAAGTATCCTGCAGCCAACAAGATTCCTGACTGGACATTCCTGAGCTCAAGCGCAGCAATATTTGACGGTTCATACTTCAAGTTCAAGCAGATTCAGCTGGGCTACACTCTGCCGTCAACTCTTACCAGAAAGGCTTTCATCCAGAACATGCGTGTATATGCATCTCTTGATGATTTCTTCACCATCACCAGCTATCCCGGCTGCGATCCTGAAACCGCTACTACCGGTATCTACAACGCACAGGGTTACGACTGCGGTACATATCCTACCACCAAGAAGTTCATCTTTGGCGTTAATCTTACTTTCTAATTCAATTTTTGAAACGATATGAAAAAATCAATAATTTCAATTGCACTTCTTTCAGCTGTAGCTCTCATGGCCAGCTGCAATGAAGACCGCTTGGAAATCCAGCAGAAGGGTGTAGTTGGGACTGAGACCTACTATCAGACTGACGAGGATGCTGTTTCGGCTCTGAATGCAGCATATGCACAATTCTACTATTATGTGTGCACATGCAAGAATACTTCTATATATACTGCCTACCGTGCATGCTACAACATGCCTGGTGACGATGTCCTGGCAGCAGGTGAGTTCTTCGGTGACAATGATTTCATGGGATCTCTGAACGAGTACCGCTATGACAACTCGAATGCAATCATTACCAACTGCTACAAGAACCTTTACTATGCAGTGTATTATCAGAACCTGGTGATTGACCATTTCCAGAATGACACATCGGCCATCAAGAAAAAGTGCGTGGCAGAAGCTAAGGTTCTGCGTGCTTATCTTCACATGATGCTGACAATAGGATGGGGCAATCCTCCTCTGGTTGACCATGTGCTTGCATCGGACGCACGTCCTTCAAACGGACTTGGTCAGGCTGAAATGTTCAAGTGGTGCGCAAAGGAATGTCAGGAAGCACTTCCTTATCTTGATAAACGTAACGGAAAGACCGATCAGAAGGGTGCTGTCAAGGTTACTACTGGTTTTGCAAATGCCATTGCAGGTAAGAGTCTTCTGTTTGCCGGTGATTATGCAAACGCAAAGACCGCTCTGAAGGCCGTCATGGATGAAGGCAATTATGATCTGGTGGCTACAGCCAAATATGAAGACAACTTCCATATTGAAGGTGACGGAAACGAAGAGAAGATTTTTGAAGGAAATACTGTATTCAATGGCGATTTCGTGGATTTCATGCTCAACCGTTCTTCATGGATGGAGGCCAACATCTGGGGCTGGCGTAACAGCCATATGGTTGAGACTGCAAATGTCACTGCCGCTTACAATGGCGGTATGGACGGCTGGGGCGGACTTGGAATTCCGCAGTCATTTGCCGATGAACTTCTTGCATATGACGGTGTAAATTCAGCACGTCTCAATACAATCATGGTCCGCATAGACTCATTGTTCTACAATACCACTTACGGTAATGAGGTCGATGGACTGACTCTTGCGCAGAAGGAAACAAGTAAAAAGTTGGGTATCAAGACCAATCTTTACGGCCAGTCATTCTGGCTTGCAAAGAAGCAGATGCCAAAGCCTGCTGATTGCATTATGCCGGGTCAGAACATCCGTGTCAACAACTACACTCTGATGCGTTATGCTGAAGTTCTGCTCATGTACGCTGAATGTCAGGCTCAGCTTGGTGATGGAGACGGCTCAGGTCTGGCTGCTCTTCAGAAAGTCAACCAGCGCGCCGGTTCAGCTACTCCTGTTACAGCATGCGACATGGCTACTGTCAAGAAGGAAAAGAAATTCGAGATGTGGTTTGAGGGCTGCCGTTGGGCTGACCTTGTACGCTGGGGCGATACAGAAGGCGTAGCTCAGGCCGGTCAGGTTGTTCCTGTCCTTTATGACAAACTTTTCCGTGCTCCTGAAGCAGGTGATGAGAATGTCAAATGGGAATATGGTACAGAGGCCAACAGCCGTTTCTATACAGTAACTACCCATGAGGCTAAGGACCGTAACATGAACATCGGTTTCAAGACCGGAAAGCACGAGCACTTCCCTTATCCGTTCGCAGAAGTTTCAATCAACGGCAACCTTACACAGCCAGGTTGGTAATTGATTGTAGTTTCAATAAAAAACCGGCTGAAAATCAGCCGGTTTTTTATTTCAATTTTCTCATTTCATATCCAAGTCTGCACAGTTCGATGGCGGCGCCAATGCTGTACATGACCTGTACGGTACGGGCATATACATAGAATGCCCGCGGACTCTGCGGTTCAATTCTTTCCTGGCGTATGAATGTGACGGCTGTCTGGGCACAGCTCTGCATGATTTCCGTAATGCGTCTGGCTTCCTTGCCATTCAGCACCAGCCCCAGAATGTCTGTCATTATGTGGTCATCCATGTCATCAAAGCCGTTCGGACCTTTCAGCGTGCTGTAGGGACTGTCTTTAAGCTTTGCCCAGTCGCGGTTCCACCAGCAGGCAACGGCCATTCCAACGTAACCGGCCCATGCTACAGATACCGTAGGGTAGGCGGCAATCTCACGTACGCCGTCAGCAATGTATTCCGGCGCGAATTCCTTCCATTTCAGGTCAATGTCATCGGACTTGAGCAGAATTCCTTCAAGCATTCCGGCATCTGTGCAGATTTTCAGCAGTTCGCGTTCCAGACGGTCCTGGAACATGCTGTAGTATAACTGGTCTTCCATATTCTAGTAGTTGTATCTTTTTCTCATTGATGCAAGCAGTATGACAGACAAGACAAGCGCAAGTATGTCAGCCATGTCAACTGCCAGCCATACGCCGTCAAGACCCAAAAACAGCGGCAGAATGAAAATTGACCCCATTTCAAATATCAGTGTACGCGCAAATGCCGCGCAGGCCGATACAATTCCGTTGTTCAGTGCGGTGAACCAGGCAGACACGAACATGTTGAGTCCGCAAATCATGAAGCTGATCATGTATATGCGTATTGCTCTGGCTGTCAGAGCTTTGAGTCCCGGGTCATATCCTACGAATATACCGGCCATGGGACTGCTGAGAATTTCTGAAAGGCCGGTCAGTATTGTGCCTGCAACAAGAAGAATGACAATGCTTTTGCGCAGCAGGCTTTTCAGTTCGTCATGGTTCTGCGCGCCGTAGTTGAAGCTGACTATTGGCGAAACGGCAATGTTGTAGCCTATATAGACCGATGCATACACGTAGCCTATGTACATGAGTATGCCGTAAACGGCCACTCCGTCCTGACCGATGAGTTTCATGAGCTGCAGGTTGTAGCACATGCTGACAATGTTCAGGGCAATGTTTCCTACGTATTCGGACAGTCCGTTGCTGCAGCATCGGACTATGCAGTGCCAGTCCGTATCGGCCTTGACAAACTTGAGCTTTGTGGTGTTGCGCTTCTTTGAACTGAAGTAGTAAAGAGGGTAGATGCCTCCAACGGCCATGCCCAGGACGGTGGCAATGGCGGCGCCGGTCAGCCCCCAACCGAAAACGACAATGAACAGTGCATCGAAGGCTATATTGGTTATTCCGCAGATGACGGTGAGCAGTGTGCCCAGCTGCGGTTTTTCGGCCGTCATGAAGAATGAGTTGAAGGCCATCTGTGACATGAAGGCGGGCATGGCGCACACAAGAATGCGTCCGTACCGGATGCAGTCGGGCAGCATGGCTTCATCGGCCCCAAGCCAGATTGAAACGGGACGCATGAAGATGAAAAGCAAGGTGCCGCAGACGGCGCCCAGAATGAGCATGGCGCGTATGAGCATTGTGAATATGCTGTTTGCGCGGTCGCGGTCGTCCTGGCCAATAACCATGGCAACCAGGGCGCTGCCGCCTGTCCCGAACATGAGGCCGAAAGCGGCCACAGTGGCAATTGCCGGCCAGATTATGTTGAGCGCTGCAAAACTGGTGGTGCCGGCAAAATTTGAAACGAACAGGCCGTCAACAATGCTGTAAACCGATGTTGTCAGTATCATCAGCACGGAAGGAATGCAGGTTTTGAGTATCCTGCTGTAAGAATAGTGGCCTGAGAGTTCAATTTTCATTATTCGTTCCGTTTAGGCCCGCAAAGTTACGAAAAATCACTACATTGCAGAACCATATTCAAAATGAACTATGAAACAGAAAATACTTGCTCTGAACGGTCGTGCCGGTGAGGCTGAGATCAATAAACTTGAAATGTCTGTGGCTGCTGATACGGCTTACATGTTGGATTTCAATGATGTTGAAGATATTGACTTTACAGGCATACGTGCACTCATCAGACTCTCTCAGAAAGGTTTGAAGTTCCAGCTCATAAACGTTTCTGACGCTATTGGCAGCATCCTGGACACAGCCGGAGTCTCAAGGTTTTTCACATATGTGCACAAGCCTGCATTCATTGACCTTACCGGCTATGAGGTGACGGGAGAAAGCTTTATGGCAAAGACATACAACCTGTCTGACAATCTGATGGTGAAGATGTACAATGACGATGTACCGACCATGGTGCCGCTTAAGGAGAAGATGACCGCACGTGCGGCTCTGATGTTCGGACTGAACACCCCCATATCGGGCCGGCTCATGACTGACGGCAAGCGTTTCGGACTGAGTTTTGAGAGGATACAGGGCAAGCGTTCATTTGCCCGTGCCATATCTCAGGAACCGGACAGGCTGGAACATTATGCCCGCCGTTTTGCTCAGATGGCCAAGGAACTGCATTCCAGACAGTGTGATACGACAATGTTCGGCGAGCGCAGCGAAACATACAGGAATGCTGTTCTTGAATTCCATGGCATATCGGACAGCCAGCGTGAAAAGATGCTTGCATTCATAGATTCTGTCCCAAAGACCACTACCTGTATTCATGGTGACCTGCACATAGGCAACGTGATCACCAACGGCAAGGATGAACTGTGGATTGATCTTGGCGATTTCAGCTATGGCAACCCCATGTGGGATATGGCTATGCTCTATTTCCAGTCACACAATCCGAATGAGGAAATGGTCATGGACCTCTATCATATTTCATGTGCCCAGTTCCGTCAGGTCTGGGATTACTATGTTGAGGAGTATTTCGGAGCCGTGACCGCGCAGGCCAAGTCCGATCTTGACAGCAGGTTCCTTCCGTTTGTGGCAATTCAGATGGTTTATCTTCTGAGTATTGTGGAGAAGGATATGTCATTTTTGTTTGAAACCATCAATAAGGCTTTTCCGGCATGACAATGATAAAAGACAGAATAAATGCACTGCGCCGTCAGATGGTGCAGTTGGGGTGGGACGCAGCAGTGATTGTAGGCGAAGATCCGCACAACAGTGAGTACACTCCTTTGCGCTGGTGCCAGCGTGAGTTCATAAGCGGCTTTACAGGTTCGGCCGGCGTGGTGGTCGTTACCATGGACCATGCCGGTCTGTGGACCGATTCCCGTTATTGGATTCAGGCGGCACGTGAACTTGAAGGCAGCGGCATAGAACTGCACAGGATGGTGTCAGTTGAAAATACGGACTGGATAGAATGGATAGGTCAGAAGATGGCACATGGCATTGTGGGAATTGACGGTCTGTGCATGAGCGCCGCTCTTGCGGAACGCCTTGCAAAGGTGTGCACAGTGGTTTCCAAGCCTGATTACCTGGATGCTATCTGGCCGGACCGTCCGCTTCTGCCGCAGGGCAAAGTCTGGATCCATGAAGACAGCTTTGCCGGCCGCTCAAGAGCTGACAAGCTTTCATGGCTGAGAACTGAACTGGCAGGGATGGGATGTACCTGCATGCTGGTCAGCTGCCTTGATGAGATAGCCTGGCTGCTGAACATACGCAGCAGTGATGTGGATTACTGCCCGTTCGTGATATCGTTCGCACTTGTGGCACCGGACTGTGTCCATCTGTTCGCTGAAATCTCAAAATTCGATGAGACTCCGGACGGCACAGTCCTTCACAATTATGCTGATCTTGGCCGGTTCATAGAAGGTATGGATGTTCAGGGGCGGATTCTGGCTGACTTCTCAAGCCTGAACTTTGAGACCGCAAAAGCCCTTGAAAAAACATTCGGCAGGGAAAATGTCGTTTCAATGCCGTCGCCGGTCATCCTGGCCAAGGCTGTCAAGAATGAAACTGAAATTGAAGGTTTCCGTAAGGCTTACATTCAGGACGGAATTGTACAGACCCGTTTCTTCATGTGGCTTGAAACTCAGGTGACATCGGGCTGCAGGGTAACGGAGTCCGATGCTTCGGACAAACTGCATGAACTGCGCGCGGCCATGCCTGATTTCCTGGATGAGAGCTTTGAAACGATATCGGCGTATGGTGCAAACTCCGCTTTGCCGCATTATTCTACAGTACGTGGAAAGGATGCCGTTCTTGAGCCTCACGGCCTTTATCTGAATGACAGCGGTGCGCATTATAAATATGGTACTACAGACATAACCAGGACTGTTCCGCTTGGACCGTGTACTGATCTGGAAAAGGAGGACTATACCATAGACCTGAAGGCTATGATAGATCTTGGCATGGCAATATTCCCTGCCGGTACGCCGGGCTGCCGTCTTGATGCTGTGGCGCGCAGGCCATTGTGGCAGACAATGAGGAATTTCGGACATGGTACAGGGCATGGAGTGGGGAATGTGCTTTCCGTTCATGAAGGACCGCAGTCCATACGGCAGAATCTTAAGGACCAGCCGCTGCTGCCGGGAATGATAACCAGCAACGAGCCTGGCATTTACCGTGAAGGTTTTCATGGAATCAGACATGAGAATATGATTCTCTGCAAAAGTGCCGGCAATAACGAATTCGGCCAGTGGCTTGCATTTGAAACCCTGACACGAACATATATCGATACGGCTCCAGTGCTTGTCAGCCTGCTTGACAGGGAGGAGTTGGAATGGCTCAACGCTTTCAATCTGAAAGTGACGGCGGACATATGCCCGTTCCTGGAAAAGTCTGAAGCCGAATGGCTGAAAAATAAGACACGGCCGTTGTAATGTGTTTATTTGCACATTATCAGTC
>JAGHSY010000053.1 GCA_018065615.1 Candidatus Colenecus caballi
GATCAGGGGTGTCTGACCTATGGTGTCGAGTATATTGTCAATCATAATGTGCAAGATTACGCCAAAATGGTGGCAAAAGCAAAGAATAATGGCTAATTTTGCACCCAATTACCGGAAAAATGGAACAGAAAGACATTTTAGCAAGCATCAGAGACGTCAAGAAGGCGCTTCAGAAGTCCGATGAACACATTCCAGTTGTCGGGGAGCACATCATTGACCGTGCCGAAATAAAGGAGGCGGTCAAACTTTTCCGTCTGGTCGTATTCGGCAATTTCTTCGGAACCGTTGACCTGTCAACCTCACTGAGCCGTCTGTATACCATACTGTCACATCAGATAGACTATATCGGAAAAATCTTTCAGGAGCCGTTGCCTGCAACAGCCGATGACATTGCACAGCAGTTCATTGAGTCCATTCCCGAGCTGCGCCGTCTGCTTGGAACGGATGTAAAGGCAATCTTTGACGGGGACCCTGCCGCAGTAAGCCATGAAGAGGTCATTCTGTGCTACCCTTCACTGGTGGCCATGATCCATTACCGTATGGCGCACAGCCTGCTCAGACTGGGAGTGCCCATCCTGCCCCGCATCATTACCGAACTTGCACATTCGCTGACCGGAATAGACATACATCCGGGGGCGCAGATAGGTGAATACTTCAGCATTGACCACGGCACCGGAGTGGTCATTGGAGAAACTACAATCATAGGCAATCATGTGCAACTGTATCAGGGAGTTACGCTTGGCGCCAAGAGCTTCAAGTTCGATGAGAACGGCAATCCCATCAACGTGCCGCGCCACCCGATCATTGAGGACAACGTCATCATATATTCCAACACGTCAGTCCTTGGCCGCATAACCATCGGACATGATACGATTATTGGCGGTAACGTCTGGCTGACCGAGGACCTGCCGCCCCACTCCAAATATTTCCAGTCACGCGGATAACTTGCCGCAATTTTGACTAAATTTGCGCTACAAAAATGATTTAAACCCTTAACTAACAGATATTATGACAATTGACAAATTCAATTTTGCTGGAAAGAAGACTTTCGTACGCGTTGACTTCAACGTTCCCGTTGATGAGAATTTCAACATTACCGATGATACCCGTATCGTCGCTGCAATGCCTACTCTGAAGAAGATCATCGCCGACGGCGGTCGTCTTATCATTGCTTCACACATGGGCCGTCCCAAGAAGAACCCGGATCCCAAGTACTCACTGAAGTATATCCTGAAGCACGTTTCAGAGTGCCTTGGCGTTGACGTAAAGTTCGCTGAAGACTGCGCAAAGGCTCAGGATGCCGTAGCTGCCCTGAAGGACGGTGAGGCTCTGCTGCTTGAGAATGTACGCTTCTATGCTGAAGAGGAAGGCAAGCCACGTGGCATTGAAAAGGAAGATCCCGCTTACGATGCCGCCAAGAAGGAACTCAAGGCTGCCCAGAAGGAATTTGCCAAGACTCTGGCTTCATACGCAGACGTTTATGTGAACGACGCTTTCGGTACAGCTCACCGCAAGCACGCCACCACAGCTGTCATGGCTGATTTCTTCGATGCCGACCACAAGATGTTCGGTTATCTCATGGAGAAGGAGGTCGTAGCTGTTGAAAAGGTCCTGAACACTTCAGTAAAGCCTGTCACTGCAATCATCGGCGGTTCAAAGGTATCATCAAAGATCACCATCATCGAGAACCTGCTCCAGAAGGTTGACAACCTGGTAATCATCGGAGGTATGGCTTATACATTCGTTCTGGCAAAGGGCGGCAAGGTAGGCAACTCACTTTGCGAACCTGACCAGGTCGATGTAGCCCTTTCAGTCCTGAAGAAGGCCGAAGAACTGGGCGTGAAGATTGTTCTTCCCACCGACTGTCTTGCTGCAGACAACTTCGACAACAATGCCAACACCCAGGTCGTTGACAACAACAACGTTCCTGACGGTTGGGAAGGCATGGATATAGGTCCCGCTTCAATGAAGGCCATGGCAGGTGTCATCGAATCATCAAAGACCATTCTGTGGAACGGTCCTGCCGGCGTATTCGAATTCAGCAACTTCCAGGCCGGTACGAAGGCAATTGCCACTGCTGTTGCAAACGCTACTTCAAAGAACGGCGCCTTCTCACTGGTAGGCGGCGGTGATTCAGTCAGCGCTGTAAAGCAGTTCGGCTTTGCTGACAAGGTTTCATACGTTTCAACCGGCGGCGGTGCTCTGCTCGAAGCCATTGAAGGCAAGGTTCTTCCCGGTATTGCCGCAATCAAGGGCTGATATCTTCTGAAGATAATAAAGAAAGCCGACCGTTATGGCCGGCTTTCTTTATTGTCTCTGCCAAAGTGTCCCGCAACAGTCGCCATGAGAGTGCCATTTGGAATGGCTCATTGCGTTACATGCCCTTATTATGGGCCTGTGTAACGCAGAATACGCCCTCACCTGCGTTGTGGGGATGGTGATTGCGGGACACGTTGGCAAGATCCGACAACTTTGCAAGGAAATGCGCACTTTTTCGTATATTTGAAACCGCTGGGACATTTCCCGGCGGTTTCTATTTTATGAGTGCTGAAGACGAATTGAAACAACGGGCGCGGCAGATACGTGAAATGCTGCTTCACTCGCGCCTGAAAGAAGCACTGGAACTCATGCAGGTGCAGATGGGCGGTGTGCAGGACTGGTCTGTTACATCCCGTTATGAGGATATGGAACGTTCCTACAGGTACATGCTGCAGTATTTTGCAAACGGTTCACCGGACGAACACCGCAGTGAAGTTTACCGCCAGCTGATACGCCGCGCCATATTGCTCAATGACGACATTCTCCAGGCAAGACTCCAGCAGACTTCAATGCTGCTCTATTACCAGCATCTGCGCTCCCGTCTGTCCCGGAACGACACGTTGGAGAGCCTTCAGAAATCACTTGAATCATATTCGGAACTGGGTGGCGCCGAACAGCACGAAAGGACGCTGACCATTCTGTTTGACCTTATATGGACCAGCGGTCTGTGGACATCGGAATTTGGGTCTCAGATGGCCATCCTGACCGAATCGGGTCTTGTGCTGTCCGATGATGCCGCATTCGCAGTCAGCGCAGTGACAATGTCGCTTCTGGAACGCTTTGATCCCGCAAAAATGCTGTTCCTGTGCCGTGAAGCACAAAATGTAGTCATTCAGGTTTCTGTGCGCGCCCTGACAGGACTTGCCGTCACTATGGTCCGATATACCGACATACTGCCCCACTTTCCGGAAATCAGGGCTGCAATATCCGTTCTGTCCGATGATGCTGCCGTCCGGGAGCGCATGCTCAAGGTGCAGATGGCACTGCTTCTTTGCCGCGAGACAAAGGAGATTGACCGCCGCATGCGTGAAGAGATAATCCCTACCATGCTCAGCAACCCCAAACTTGGAGACCTGATGGCATCGGACATGGAACGCGACGACGTCAATCCGGACTGGCTGGAATGGGCGGAGAAAAGTGAAGTCAAGGACAAGCTCATGCAGATGACAGAACTTCAGATGGAAGGGGCTGACGTGTATATGAGCACTTTCTCGAATCTGAAAAGTTATCCTTTCTTCCGTGAGCCATGCAACTGGTTCAGAGTTTTCAGCATGGACCAGCCCGATGTAAAGTCCTGTGTTTCAGGCAGTCTGGCCAAGGTCATGCTGTCCGGTAACGTATTCTGCAATTCGGACAAGTATTCCTTTGCTCTGACATTCTCACAGATACCCCAGCAGCAGCGTGACATGATTCTTGGACAGATGGGCGAACAGATTGATCAGGAACTGTCTGACCTGAAGGAAAGTCCGGCGGCACCGCAGCTGCAGGAGACATTCTGTGCCCGCCAGTATGCACAGGACCTTTACCGTTTCTTCAACCTGTTCTCACGCAGGCATGAGTTCCACAATCCTTTTTCGGATAATCTTAACATGCTGTCTGATAATGTGTTGTCTGTACTGCTTGAAAGTGAGGAATCCAGTCAGACCATAGCATCGTGGCTGCTTAAAAAGAACTATTTCGCTGAAGCCGCCCAGGCCTTCAGACTTGTTGAAAGTGCCGATTACCGCTATTACCAGCAGTTGGGTTATGCCCTGCAGCGCGACCACAAGTATGCGGATGCACTTGATTCATATAAGCGCGCGGACATACTCCAGTCCGACAACGTCTGGACCCTGCGTCACATGGCACAGTGCTGTCGCATGCTGCAGCAGCCCGGTCAGGCGCTGGAACTGCTCCTTCAGGCTGAAAAGTCCGATGCTGACAACCTGTCGCTCCAGATTCTGATAGGTGACTGCCTGGTGGATATGAAACGTTATGATGAAGCACTGACACGTTTTTTCAAAGTGGACTATCTCAAGCCGGACTATTCCAAGGCATGGCGTGCCATTGCATGGTGCGCATTTCTGGCTGAGCGTTATGACAAGTCGGCCGAATATTATGACAGGCTGTTGGGCGTCTCTCCCACAGGACTTGACTGCCTGAATGCCGCTCATGTCAGATGGGTTACCGGCAATGTGACACTTGCCGTGGAACTGTACAGCCGCAGCATGGAAATGCTTGGCAGGGACAGTTTCATGGATGAATTTGCCAAAGACCGTCCTTTGCTGGTGTCAAAGGGCATTTCAGAATCAGACATACCTTTAATGCTCGACTCAATATGAGAAACTTACAGATTCTGGCCGCATCGGCCCTTTTCCTTATTACTGCGTGCGGCAGAAAGCCGGCTTCCGGCAAGTTGGCCTGGTGTGGTGACAAAGAGACTGACCGCAAGGTCGAATCCACGCTGAAACGCATGACACTTGATGAAAAGCTTGGGCAGATGCTTCAGCTTGAACTGCCCAAGGTCGGTCATACCGGTTTTGGCGGCAAGTTCATTGTCGATGATGACAAGCTTGATGAGATTATCGGAAAATACAAGGTAGGTTCGCTGCTCAACACCCCGCAGTCGCCTCCTCCAACACCTGAAGAATGGGCCGCAATTGTGGAAAAGGTTCAGGCCAAGTCAATGGAAGTGCTTGGCATTCCGTGCCTTATGGGTCTTGACCAGAATCACGGGACAACCTATACCAGCGGCGGAACCATCTTTCCGCAGAACATAAACATGGCGGCCACATTCAACCGTCAGGCCGTTCATGATGCCGCAGAGATTACGGCATATGAGACACGTGCCAGCAATATTCCGTGGACTTTCTGCCCCACTCTGGACCTGAGCCGTGACCAGCGCTGGCCGCGCTGCTGGGAGAATTTCGGCGAAGACGCATACCTGAACGCCGCCATGGCCGCCGCTGCCGTTCCCGGATTTCAGGGTGAAGATCCGAACAATGTCGATGACAGGCATATTGCAGTATCACTGAAGCATTTCATGGGCTACGGCGTTCCTGTTAGCGGCAAGGACCGCACGCCGGCCGTCATCAGCCCTCTGGAACTGCGTGAAAAGCATTTTGCACCATATCTTGCAGGTATAAGAAAAGGAGCTCTGACCATCATGGTCAATTCCGGAATGATAAACGGTGTCATGACCCATGCCAACAGGCAGCTGCTTACCGGCTGGCTCAAGGAAGAGACCGGCTGGGACGGCATGATTGTCACTGACTGGGCCGATATTGACAACCTGTGGAAGCGTGACCGTACTGCCGCTGACAAGAAGGAAGCCATAAAACTGGCCGTGAATGCCGGCATAGACATGTCCATGGACCCGTACAGCACCGATTTCATAGACCTTCTCAAGGAACTGGTTGAAGAAGGCGAAGTTCCGATGAGCCGCATTGATGATGCCGTGCGCCGTATTCTGCGTGTCAAATACCGTCTGGGACTGTTCGACAAACCTGTCATGGACCGTGCCGACTATCCTGATTTTGCAAGTGAACAGCATTTGCAGACAGCTCTGAACGCGGCAATTGAAAGCATGGTACTTCTCAAGAATGACGGCACTCTGCCATTGAAGAAAGGACAGAAAATCCTGCTCACAGGCCCCAATGCCAACAGCATGCGCTGCCTGGACGGAGGCTGGACATACTCATGGCAGGGTGACATTGCCGACCGCTGTGCAGCATCATACAACACTATATATGAGGCCTTTGTGAATAAGTTTGGAAGTGAAAACGTCATTCTTGAACAGGGAGTCCGATATACGCGCGGTGCCACTTTTGAAGCCGAGGCCAAGCCTGAAATTGAGAAGGCAGTGGCCGCTGCCGGTAAGGCCGATGTCATTGTGGCCTGCATAGGAGAAAACTCATACTGTGAGACGCCCGGCAACATATCGGATCTGACCCTTTCCCGCAACCAGCTGGATCTGGTCAAGGCTCTGGCCGCAACCGGAAAGCCAATCGTTCTGGTGCTCAATGAAGGACGTCCGCGCATCATTGCCGATATTGAGCCGCTGGCAAATGCCGTGACAGACATAATGCTGCCGGGCAACAGTGGAGGTGACGCTCTGGCCGAACTGTTTGCCGGTGATGCCAATTTCAGCGGCCGTCTGCCCTACACCTACCCCAAGGAAGTGCATTCCCTGATCACTTATGACTACAAGCCGTGTCAGGAAGTGGACAAGATGTCCGGTGCGTATGACTATGACGCTGTCGTGTCCGTGCAGTGGCCTTTCGGTCAGGGCAAGAGCTACACCACATTCAAGTATTCCAATTTGACGGTTTCAGCATCGGACTTCAAGGCCGGTGACATGCTGACATTCACAGTCGATGTGACAAACACGGGCAGCATGGAAGGAAAGGAAAGCGTGCTGCTGTTCTCAAGCGACCTTGTGGCCAGCGTTTCACCCGATGTGCGCCGTCTGCGTCAGTTTGACAAGGTTGGAATTAAACCTGGAGAGACAAAGACTGTCCAATTGGTGATCAGTGCAAATGATCTGGCATTTGTGGGCGCTGACGGAAAGTGGACGCTTGAGGAAGGGGATTTCCTGATTCAGGCCGGTACGGAAACCGTCACCATTCACTGCAATGAGACGAATGTGTGGAAAACTCCCAACATTGATTGATTAACTTTTTGCTATCTTTGCGCTATTAGTAGAAGATAACCTAACAAACCAATAATATAATACTGCAAAATGAAAGCCAACAGACTTTTCAAAGGCGCACAGCTTATTATGGCATGTGCAGCCGTTTCTGTCCTGAACACTCAGGACGTCTTTGCAGGGAAGGATTTTACAGACGGACAGGTCAAACCATCCCAGCGTTTTGTTAACACCAGTCCGGGTAACCCTTATCTGCCTCTTTGGGAACATGTGCCCGATGGTGAACCAAAGGTTTTTGAGGACCCCGACCGTCCCGGACACTATCGCGCTTATATAATCGGTTCTCATGACGTGCGTTTCGGTTCATACTGCGGCCCGGACATCCGCATGTGGTCAGCACCCATTGAGAATCTGAACGCATGGCGTGATGAAGGTCCGATATTCACATATCAGGATGCCAACGGCCGTTGGGACGTGATGTATGCTCCTGACATTGCCGAGGTCATTGAAAAGGATGAAAAGGGCAAGGACAAGAAGGTATATTACCTGTATCCGCATTCACGCGGTCCCCGTCGTGAGGCCATGGTCTGCAAGGGTGACCGTCCTGACGGCCCCTTCACTCCGCTGAACCTTGATGAGAACGGTGCTGCCACCAACGGAAGCTGTGTAGGCTTTGATCCTTCAGTGTTCATTGAGAAGATTACAGACAGCAGCGATCCTGACTATGCAAAGGGGTTCCGTGCCTACTGCTACTGGGGCTTCCAGCATTCGACAGCCGCTCAGCTTGACCAGAATACCATGTATTCGGTACGTGAGCCGATTGAAGAGAACAGGATTGATCCGTTCCTGCCTGTAGGCAACGGTCAGCAGCGCGGACGTTGGGGACAGCAGAATGCCGCTCCTGTAGAAGTGAAATATGCCATTGCTGACGGCCAGAAGGCATCGGATTTCAATTTCTTTGAGGCATCATCAATCCGTCAGGTCGGCAACAAGTATGTAATGATATTCTCAGGCCATTCAGGCACCGAATACGGACTTGGTTCAACCAATTCAGCCCTGCGTTACTGCTATGCAGATTCTCCTCTCGGACCCTGGTACAGCGGCGGTGTTGCAGTTGATTCCCGTGGCGTGACCGTGAACAAGGACGGTTCAGCTCTGATGACAAGCAACTTTGCACACAACACCCACGGCAGTATTGAAAAGATTGGTGACCAGTGGTACATTTTCTACCATCGTCCTGCACGCGGTTTCGGCAACGCACGCCAGTCAATGGTAGCCCCCATCAAGATTGAGGTCGATGAAAAGCCCTGTGCAGAAGGCGGTAAGGTTGTTCTGCATGGATATGATCCTTATGCAGAAAACGAAATCTGGGAAGCAAAGGCTTCAAACGGTGACTATTATGCCGGTGCCGAAGTCACTTCAGAAGGATTCAACATATACGGTCTTCCACCATACGCATACTATTCAGCCGGTTATGCATGCTTCTTCACGAACAATGACGCTCTTCAGGACACTTGGGACGTATGGAGCAATGAAATGATTGCCAACGTGAACGCAGGTGACATCATCGGATACAAGTATTTCGGATTGGGCGGTCTCAAGAAGGACAGCAAGGGCATTGAGGCATTTGACGGCACAACTTCAAAGATGCATTCTTCATTTGACATATGGTTTGCATCACAGACTGAAGGCGGCGTTACTGTCAAGGTCATGATGGACGGTCCCTGGGCCAATGACACATGGAACGGAAAGCAGATTGGCAAGTTCAAGATTCCTTCAACTGTCAAGAAGGGTGAGCCTGTAAAGTACACCCTTGACGTATCGGAATTCGTTGATGACATTGAAGGCAAGCATGCCATATATCTGGTGTTCGATGCTGCTGTTGACGGCGCCATCGGCCAGTTCTACGGCTGCGGTTTTGAAACCAAGACCACGTCACTGAAGCGTCCGGTACCTCCTACCCTGAATGTCAAGATTGGTGGTGTTGACGTTGAACTTCCGCAGTTCCCTGTCCGTTCGACAGAAGAGAACGGTTATGTCAGCAACTGCCATTACGAAATGGACTACCAGCTGGCTCCCGGTCAGAAGACCAAGGTTCAGGTTGAATGCCTGTGGTCAACAATGCAGTTCTGGATTGATCAGATCAAGGGCGATGAAGGCACAGCCGTAATCACTGCAGAATATCTCTATCCGGGTACTGTCAACAAGCAGACCAAGCAGTACAGGATCAATATGCACCGTTAATCGGGTTGACCCTTTAATGATATCGGACCCCCTGTTGCCCAGATGAGCTTCAGGGGGTTCTTCTTGTCTGCAGGCCTTTGCTGTCTTATCTTTAGATATCGTCCTTTACAAGTGGAGCCAGCACCCGCATTCCGGTCTTGCCTATCTGGCGCGACAGAGCGGACAGTTCCGCTTTCTTGGCATTGCGTTCATCATGTCGCCTGGCCGATTCTTCCGTCTCAAAACCTGCCTGACGGAGCAGCATGTCACTTTGCTTTTCAATTTTGATTTCAAGAAACAGCTGTACATAGCATATCATGTCAAAGAACACTTCAGGTGCAAACTGTTCCTTGACGCCAAGAAGATATTCCCCTGCCCTGGTCGATGAAAAATTACCCGACCGTATGGCGGAATATGTCCGGATGTCACTGCCTATACTGTGGTCCATCCATTCGTATATTTTCTTTTCTCCGTAATTGAACAGAATAACGAAAATGACTATGAAGACAATTACTGTCAGGACCAGTACGGTCATCGGTTTCATCAGCCCCCTTTCCATTACCGTATTATGAATGAAATGAATGGCCGCCGATGGAATTATTGAGATGGCAATTCCGAATGCATTCCTGTATTTCCGATACACCAGCAGCAGTACCGTTGCAAACAGTGCAGTGCAACCCATGTGCAGTATGGCACAGCCAAAACCTCGGACTATAGCCGTTCCGACAGCCATTGATGGGAAACAGTAGAAATAGATAAGGTTTTCCAGCAGTGAAAAACCGCTTCCGACAGCCGCACCGTAAATCAGACACTGTGCCATGAAACGGAATTTGTGCCTTACTATGAGCCATGCCAGAATACTGCCCTTCAAAATTTCCTCAACCAGAGGCATGAGCGATACATTGCCTATTGAGACAGGCAGTCCAATACAGGCCTGATTGGTCAGAACAAATGCCAATGTACACCACATCAGTCCGAACAGCATGTTGCGCAGAATCAGTCTGAACCTGGCCAGTGAAAAACTGTCAAGAACCTTCAGTACCAGCAGGTACAGAGCATTGGGGAGAATGGAAATCAGCAGTGAAATCATAGCGGGAACAAAAAAATCACTTCAAATTTCTGGAAATCCATGTCTTTGGTGTCATTTCCATGATTTCCGCAAAATGGCGGTAGAATGACTGGACATTATTGTATCCGGATTGAAGTGCAATTTCCTTGATGCTGGCATCACCGTCACCATTTTTCATGAGCGTGAGCGCATACTCTATGCGCAGACTGTTTATGAAATCAGAGAAATTCTGATTATAACATGAATGGATGTCATTGGAGAGATATGTCCTGTTGGTATTCAACGCTGCCGCTAAAGAGACAAGTGACAGCATGGGGTCCAGATACATCTTTTCATCAATGACCTTCTGCAACAGTTTTGAAACACCTGTTGTCCTTTCTTCAGAATTGTCCGATGCACTGTCAGCCGTTGCCTGTGGCTGCATGACCTGTTCCGGTTCTTCACCAGATGATTGGGCATCGGTACTTATGTCAAAATCACTGCTAATATTGAATGTCTTCATGCCAATCAGGTACTGCAGCACGCAAAGGAACGATACCAGTCCCAACTGAATCCAAATTGACTTGGCAACCACATCGGGCAATATCATGAAGACTGATATGACCATAACCGTTGCAATGACATAGGCCAGTATTTCTCCAAGATTCTCTGATGAAGAGTCACAGTCCACATAGTATTCCGCTGTCAGTCTGTTGTATCTGTTAATCCGGACAATGCACCATACTGATATTGCCACAATCTGGACACCTGAATAAATATAGAAAGCCATGGTCTGGTTAAAAGGCAGAAATAGGACAGACGGCAATAGCGGTATCCAGTCGAATCTGCCTGTTCCTGAGGCCGATGTCTTGTTCTTGACAGCCAAATAAAGGAATGGGAACACCAATGAGACTGTATCGTTAAGATAAAAAAGCGAAATGGCAGCCATCAGCATGCCTACACTTACAAACAACTGTGTCCTTACTGCATCTTTCTTGAAAAAGATACGGATTACCCAGAACAATGTGATCAAGGCTGGAAGAATGTAAATGTATTTGCTCATTTCCGTACGCAGTACAGACACAAATATAGTTGTTTTCATTAACAAATTCACAATCGGATTAACAGAAACACACAAGAAGTAACACTTTAACAAATTAAGGTCACAGAATCACAAATCATTTGGAATGATAAAAAAGACGGTCTTATATTTGCAATGTCAACGATGACACAGAATAAATGTTCAATTAAAAAATATTAGGTATTATGTTTATCAAGAAAGTAAATTTCCTAGTGTGCCTGGCTCTGGCATTAGTATGTGGTTTCGGTCTCAGTTTTCTGGTTGGCGCCAATGTTGATGAAGGCATGACCAGCGGTGACATCTCAAAGGCTAACCTGTACAACAAGCAGATGCCTGATCCTGAAGCATCAGTCATAGAGGAACTTCTCAGAAACGATCCCGATTATCTGATGGCAACCCAGAGCGACCTTTCCATTATTAAGGAACGCGTAATGATCCTTGATGAACTTACAAAGAAGACCCTCAAGTCATGCACAAAGCTTCCGGAGTTCGAAGATCTGATGCTTACCGTATCATCACTTCAGGCCAAGGCATATAACACCAACCTTGCTGTCGATGCTGCCAACAAGGGACTTGAAGAGATTCTGAACGGAAAAAGCAGTCCTGAATATGAAGTTTCATCAAACAATGCATATCTCGGATTCGAAAAGATTGGCAACCAGCTTGCAATCGGACAGGCTATTTTGGAAGCAACAGCCAGATATTCAGAAAACAACGAAGGTGAAACAGCAGACAGTCTGGCCACACTTGCTGCAGACTGGATGGTATACTGCTATGATAATGCTGCAGTAAACGGTTTAGACGATAAACTTGCAAGTTTGGAGGAACTTATGAATAGTTCGGATGTTGCAAACCTTGGTATCAATTCAAAACCGGCCGTGGTATGTAAGAATTTAAATGTAGTTCAGAAACAGGCAGAAGGAGTAGTTCAGAAACAGGCAGCAGGTGTCGGTCAGAAACAGACAGCACTTGTAGGTCAAAAAGTGGGCGCATCTGTTGATATGAAAGTGAGGTTGAGTTCCAAAAACGTGGAAGGCGTTCTTGGTAAAAACATAAATTATGCTAACAAGAGAGCTGGTGAGCAGAATTGAATAGGACTGAACTAATAATAATCAGTTTTGAAACGTAAAGACAACGGTTCCAGAATTTGGAATCCGATAACGGCAACGATGCTATGGGTCATGATTTTCATGACTCATAGTTCAGTTGTATCGTCACAGACGATATATCAGTACAAGAGTCCGGATGCAGCAATATGCTTCTTTGACAAGAACCAGTCGCAGTACATTCCGCATCTGATACGCAAGTATGAACTTGGAAAGGCGTTGCACGGACAGATTTGGGGGAAACTGCCTTCACAGTCCCCTTTCATGTTTCTCTATGATTGGGAAGATGATGGTAACGGCGGTGCCACCCCACTCCCGCACAACACCATAAGAATTGGAATGGCACCAATGAATATGTCATATTTTGTAGGGCCTACCAACGAACGCTATGACCAGCTTTTCAAACATGAATATACCCATGTCATCATGACCGACAAGGGTAATTCCAAAGAGGAAAGTTGGAGGAAGTTCACTAAGAACAAGGTGCTGACAGATTCCGATTACCCGCTAAGTGCGCTGTGGAGCTATCTGGATGCTCCAAGATGGTATGCGCCCCGCTGGTATCAGGAAGGTATAGCCTGTTTTATGGAGACATGGCTTACCGGTGGTGTAGGACGTGCCTTAGGAGGTTATGACGAAACATTTTTCCGTACTCAGATAAAGGACGGTAAGAAGCTGTTTTCAGTTGTCGGCCTTGAGACCGAAGGAACGACGTCCGATTTCCAGAGTGGCGCTACGGCATATCTGTATGGTACCAGATTCGTCAATTATCTTGTTTACCAATATGGATATGACAAGCTGATAAGATTCTACAACCGCACAGAGGACAGTGAGACATTCTATGCAAGGCAGTTTGAGTCCGTTTACGGTAAAAGCTTGCGTTACGTATGGGAAGAATGGCTGGACTATGAGAAGATACATCAGGAAGAGAATCTGGCTTCAATTGCCGAATATCCTCTTACAAAGACAGACCGGATAATTGAAAATGCACTGGGCGCCACTTCGCCGATGGTCATTGACGAAGAGAAAATGGTTGCATACGTAGCAGTCAGCCAGAAAGGAAAATTCGCGCAGATAGACGAAATACGCCTTGACAAGGATTATCAGGGCAAAAGAGTAAGACGTCTTTCGCTTATTGATGGTGCACAGCTGTACCAGACCGCATATCTGACGTATGACAAGATTCACAACAGACTGATATGGACAGATCGGAATTCACAGATGAGAGGACTTGTCGTTTATGACTTGAACAAAAACAGAAAGGTCAGTCATCTGAAATATCAGCGGGTTTATGACATATCATACGACAATGCTAATGACTGCATGTACGGTCTTTTGAGCAATGCAGGTGTGTGCAGTCTTGTCAGGTATGATTCTTCTTTCGATAATCTGGAACTGCTATACAGCTTTCCATTCGGAGTCAGTGTAAGCGACCTCAATGTGTCTCATGACGGTACAAAACTTGTCGCAGCCCTTTTGGGTACACAAGGACAGCATTCCCTCATAATGTTCAACACATCGGATTTTGAGGATGCAGCAGGAAAGTATGAAGTGCTCTACACTTTGGATGACTCAAACCTGAGCCAGTTCCGTTTCAGCCAGGATGACAGCAAACTGGTCGGTTTCAGTTATTATACAGGAGTTCCCAATATCTGGGCTTATGATTTGAAAAGCGGAGATTTTGATCTCCTCTCCAATGTCCAGACGGGTCTGTTTGCTCCATATCTTACAGAAGACGGTAAGGTATATGCAATGGAATTCAGTTCCGATGGCATGACTCCTGTAACATTTGACTACCAAGAGCTTAATGATGCCAACAGCGTGGATTTTCTCGGCCAGAAGGCATTCCTGAAAAACCCGGAACTGGCTGAACTGACCACATTGCAGCATGAACTGCCGGAAATTTCATTTGGGGAAGTGTATGATTCGGTTAAAGAATACAAGCCTTTCCGTGAACTGATATTTCAAGGAGCATATCCTGATATCAGCGGTTTCACGGACAGAAACGCCTGGAACAACGTGACTCCTGTTGTCGGGTATCATTTTGCATTTTACGACCCACTGTCGCTGGCTTCCATCAATCTGTTTCTCGGAACATCGCCATGGAGCAGCAATGACTGGAAAAACCGTTTCCATGCTACGGCTGACATCTGTTATTGGGGCTGGAATCTAAAAGCGACCTGGAATGAAGCATGTTTCTATGACCTGTTCGGTCCGAGAAGGTCGTCCAGACAGGGATACAGCGTTGAACTGGGTTACAGCGCTTCCCATACGCTGCAGTCTCCCTACAAATGGTCCTGGGGTTTCGATATAGGCCATTACGGAAATCTGGATGCTCTTCCATTGTATCAGGAAATTGCCGTAGATGACAACATTACGTCATTTCAGACATTGGATGTGCATCTGTCTGGCGGCAAGACTAAAAGTACAATCGGTGCAGTGGAAGTTGAAAAGGGATACAAGTACAGTCTGGAAGGCAGTATGTATTTGGCAGGCGGTCAATTGTTCCCAGCAGCTAAAGCTACATTTGAAAAAGGTTTCCTGCTTCCAGTAGGACACAACAATTCATTCTGGATAAGGAGTACGGTCGGGCAGAATTTCGGTGACAGCAATTCTTCTTTCGGAAATGACTACTTTGGCGGTTTCCGCAACAACTATGTGGACAATGGAGCTGTCAACCGTTTCCGCACCACCCTGTCAATGCCCGGTGCGCCGATTGATGAAATATGCGCACATTCATACGCCAAGTTCAACGGGGAATTGAGCTTCACTCCCATCCGTCTGAACAATTTTGGCGCGCTGAAATGTTACCCCAGCTACATCCAGCTGACAACCTTTGTCAACGACCTTATGGCAGACTATTGGGGAAGTGAAAGCAGCTCCAGAACGAACTACATCAGTGCAGGAACTCAGATTAACATACCTCTTGTACTGTTCACCTATATGCAGACCACCCTTTCAGTCGGTTATGCCCACATCTGGGGAGGAGGCCTGGACAGAGGCGAACTGATGATATCGCTGAAACTGCTCTGACATTCGTCAGATATAAAAAGTAGAGCCCCGAATTTCCCGAGGCTCTACTTTTTATATAGGCTGTTAAGAAGCTGTTTAAATTTCAATCGCAAATGATGCGGGTCCAAAATTATTTCTGTAACTTGCCACTGTTTATCACTGAGATTAGTTGAATATTGACTCATAACCTGTAATGATTTGGTACTCATAAAGTAACGAAGAATAATTCAATTAGCCTACTGATTTTCAAGTATTTGCGCGGCTATTTGACATTATTTTCCAATAAAATTCAAACAGCTTCTTAACACCCTAATAGTTTAGCAATACAACCAATAGTCAAAACTATGAAACGCGTATTTTCCATTCTTTCCATGCTGCTCATCACAGTAACCGGAGTATCTGCATTTGATTTCGAAGTGGACGGCATCTGCTATAATCTCAAATACGGAAAAGCATGGGTGACAAGCTGCGGTGACTTCAGCCTATGGCATACTGAAAACGGCAATACCCTGCTGTATAAAGGTGATATGACGATTCCGTCCCAAGTCCGATACAATGGCCGGAAATATAAGGTTGAAGGTATTGATGACTATGCTTTTGCATGCTGCTTTGATCTGAAATCGGTCTCAATTCCCAAGGGCGTGAAATACATTGGCAATTCAGCCTTCTGGGCTTGCATGAGTCTTGAAACTGTGAACATGCCGAAGGGTCTCAGTGAAATAAGTGATGAGGCGTTCCGTGAATGTTACAGTCTGTCACAGATTGTACTCCCGAATAGTCTTGAGTGGATTGGAGCTCTGGCGTTCATAGACTGTTTCGGACTTACAGACCTTATGATTCCCAAAAAAGTCAGTTATATTGGTGACAATGCTTTTGAGGGCTGCAGCTTCAATTCATTTGCAAACAACAGCAGGCTGTCTGACTCTGATGGCTGGGGAATGGTTGAATGTGTCAGGACCGATGACGGTCTGTGTATCAAGGATGGTGTGCTGCTGGGTGTATGCAAACGTGATCTGATGTCATATACAGTACCTGAAGGTGTGAAAGGGATTGCCCACTATGCTTTCTACCATTGTGAGAACATGAAGTCTGTCAGGCTTCCGGAAAGTCTGGAAACACTTGATTCCTATGTCTTTACGGATTGCTCAGGTCTGGTGGAGGTGACGCTTCCAAAGAATCTCAGAAGTGTCGTTGATTATGATTTTGCCGGTTGCACCAATCTTGAAAAGGTCATTTTCCCTGATGGTTTAAGTATTATCGGATACCGTGCATTCATCGACTGCCCCAAGTTGAAAGTAACCATACCTGAAAGCGTCAAGATTATTCATCCTGAAGCCTTTCAGGCGGGTGATGTTCCTTCTTATTTCCCCTTTACCACTTATCCTATTCAAGCTGAACACTGAACTTTCTTTGCGGAAGAAGAGGGATTCGAACCCCCGAAC
>JAGHSY010000084.1 GCA_018065615.1 Candidatus Colenecus caballi
CCAACACCTATCAATTATGAAGAAATTATTGAAGATCATGCTGATCATTCTGGCTGTCAGTTTTATTGCAGCCTGCTCACAGGAAAAGCCAATTGTACAGGAAAGCAATGATGATGGAACGACATGGCATCCGTCAGATCCGATTCCCAGCATTCCAATTCCATTCTAATGGTTAACTATGAAAAAAGTCCGCAGTTGCGGACTTTTTTCATATTGCCATTTCAAATACGAAACGGGCACCATCTCTATATCCCGTATCCAGAAAAACTCTTCCACCAAGTCTATGTGCCAGATCTCTACATATTGACAAGCCCATACCAGACCCCTGTTTATACTCATCCAGTTTCACAAAACGGTCAAAAATCACATCGGCCTTCTCCGGTGGAACGCCACATCCGGTATCTGTAACCTTGAACACTACATATCCAGGTTTTTCATTAATCGAGCAGTTCAGTTCAATGGAACCTTGAACAGTGTTTTTACATGCGTTGACCAGCAGGTTTGTCAGAAGTTGCTGGATACGCAACGCATCTGAGTCTATCTCATAACCGCTGGGGGCATCACAAGACACTTTTGTTTCAACACCAGCCGGCAACCTGTGTTCTATTCCTGCCATAGAAGTCCTGCACAGGTTGTCCAAATTTGATTTTTCCTTTCTGATAACATAATTGCCTGACTCCAGATCTGCAGAATTGAGAATATCATCGACCAGCATCAGCAGCATTTTGCCATTATTGATAATGTATTGGGAATAATCTTCACGCTCCTTTGCCGATACTATGCTTTCAGGCAATGTCATAAGTTGTGAAAAACCGATAATGGAATTCAGCGGTGTACGGACCTCATGACTCATATTCTGGACAAAATGGTCTTTTGCCGCATTAGCCTCTTTCAATTGTTTTACATGCCTTCTGGTGCGTACGTTTATTGTATAGAGGAATATCAGCACCAGCATAAACACAACAGACATCAGCCAGATGACAAAACGTCTGTTGGCAAGTCTGTTTTTCAGTTCCAGCTGCTGTTTCTCATATTCCAGACGTTCATTATCCATCATGGCAGCTTTTCTGTTCAAGTCATATTCCGAATACTTGTCCCGGTATTCAATCAGACGGAACAGCAGCGAATCAGAATACGCCAGTGATTCTGCAACCTTATTGCAATATGCATAAGCCATTTTCTTTGCCAGAAAAATGGAAGGTCCGACTTTTTCAGACACATTCCCGGTGTTCACTCCGTGAATGATATTCCACACAATTGGGGACAGATCCGAATCTGCAAATCCGGCAGAAAGTTCCAATGACTCCCTGTATTCGGAATATAAACTTTCAAACTCACTGACATTATTCATTGCGAATGCCGAGAACGCTTTCATATCAAGCAGTGAAGTTTTTTCTTTCTGCGATGAGGCACTTTCAAGACCCAGGCCGGCATACTGATATGCCTGGTCAAAATGCATACTGAGTATTGCCGCATGTGCAGCCATATAATATGTAGTGGAAATGTTCTCTTCCAGACCGTTCTGTTTAAGAATCTCTGCAGCCTTGACATACTGTTCCATTGCTATGCTCTGCTCGTCACGGGTGTCATACAGATGCCCGGAGCACAGGAAACACACATACAGCCCATAAGGGAAATCATCGGACACTGCATCGGCAAACATATCATCGAGCAACTGCCCTGCTTCATACAGATGATAATTGTTTATCAGATATGCACACTGCTCATGGTATGAATAATAGTAGAATTTGTCAAAACCGTACTTTCTTGACAACGAACGGACATATTCAGCACATTGAGTGAATTTTTCAATATCAGATTTTGTCTGATAGTAACGCATTTCTGAAATGTATGACGTACACTCACCTTTCCTGTCACCCAAACGGACAGCCGCAGTACGCATCGAATCAATTAATGGAAGTATGGACGTCGTGTCCTCCAGACTCTCAATTCTAACAAAATACTGATACACCTGCGGAGCAAGACCCAGATTCTCATTACCGGTTGGAGACTGGGCATTAAGGGTGAAAGACATCAGCAGCATGACAACTGCCAGTCCCGAAAAACGTTTTTCAAATACAAACATTCAACTATCGGATTAAGATTACTGTTATTTCAAAATATCCCAAATGACAGTCTCACTGATACCCATCAGCGAACCTTTCACTGCCAGTTGTCCTTTTTCATTGAACCTGAGTACCGCATTGGCTCTGATTCCACGGGTGGGATCATATATTTTCGCTCCATCCCACTGCTGTTTGGATGAATTGTATTTCAGGCCGCGAATAAGCACAATCTCATCACAAGGAACATTTCTGAGACTTTTGTCCGGATTGTCAACGTCAAGACGTTTCTTTCCGTCCTTGTCAAATGCATCCTTCACCCAATAGATCTGAGCGGTGAATGTATTGTCCTTTTCCTTTGTGACACGGACCTTGCTTTCCTCGTTTCCGAATCTGACAAGATAGTTGCCGGCAATATTGTCGGCCTTACCGTTATCCGCTGTCTGCGCAGCCACGGGAACAAGTCCCATGGCCAGCAGCAGCATAACAATTATTCTTCTCATCTTAAGGGGTCACCAAGATCTGAACTTTCAACATCGTTCTCATCAAGTCTGAAGCGCATGAACTGCCTGTTCTCCTTTGTATAAGGCTTCCAGTCACCGCCGTCCTTGCCGTTCGGGTCACCGTACTTGGCAAAGTTGGACCATGCGCTGAGCATCTTCTCTGAAAGGTCCCAGTCGCCCTGAGTCCAAGGTCTCCAGCAGTGCTCAAGTGACTTGAACACGAACCAAAGGTCGCTTGAATGGAAAGCGCCGCGCAGACGGACTTCCGGATGGCTGCCGTCATCGGGAAGCGGACGTGCAAACTGGTATGCGTAAGCCTTGCCGCCCATCTCTTCACGGTTCAGACAGAAGTCCGATATCTGACCGGCCATGTTGCCTGCATCGTTCAGAGTGAATCCTATCATGTAAGTGATGTTGTGCAGCGTGCCGTCCAGGCAGGCGTCATCGAACGATTCGGGAAGCACATATCCGTCAATGTACGGAGAAATGGGTGACGATGTCAGGACACTGCGCTTTCCTGTGACATTCTGATAAAGGGTGCCAAGCGCGAAAATGGTTTCTGTCGAAGCGCCGCGCAGCTGGCGAAGGGTCTTGAGGTTGGCCCAGTCGCAGACTTCCTTCGTCGATGCCTCAGCTTCAGCCAGTGTAGTCATTCCCTGCTGGGGCATTCCCATGCCCATCATCGGCATACGTCCGGCAGGTGCGCCTGCCGGTGCTGCAGCCTGCTGACGCGGAAGCTGAAGTCCGCTGCCGCTCATGATCACGGCCTTGTCATACAGACCTTCTGTCAGAGGTGATGCTGACAGGAACTTGACGCTGCGTGAACCTGCGCTCTGTCCGAAAATCATGATGTTGTCCGGGTCACCGCCAAACTGTGCAATGTTCCTCTTGACCCACTTGATAGCCTCAATCTGGTCCAGAGTGCCCCAGTTTCCTGTTGCATGTTCAGGATCCCCTTCAGACAGAAGCGGATGTGCAAAGAATCCGAAAGGACCTACACGGTAGTAGAATGAGACAAGAACCACATCCTTGTCACCCCAGTACTTGCCGTCGAATTCAGGTTCCGAGCCCCAGCCTTCACGCATGCCGCCGCCAAAAATCCAGACTGCCACCGGCAGTTTCTTTTCCGGCTGGCCCGAAGCCTTGGTCCAGACATTCAGATACAGGCAGTCTTCGCTGTACGGAGCTTCATCGCCATAACCCCATTCCGTGGTATAGCCGCCGGGATAATGGGTTGCCTGGAATGGCGGATGTCCGAATGTGTCACAGACCTTGACCCCTTCCCATGGAACAACGGGCTGCGGAGCTCTCCATCGGTTTTCACCAATTGGAGGTGCAGCGAAAGGAATGCCGCGATACACGGTCACGCCCTTGATTTCAGTGTCAACACCCTGAACCTGTCCACCCTCAATGGTAAGGATGGGGTTCCTGTTCACATCAGTACCGCAAGCCATCAGGGCAAGGACACTGAACACAGCCAGAATTTTCTTCATAGTCATTTATTGGTTTTTCAGGCATGAATGGCCGCCTGCAGCACCTCACTCAGCGTGGGGTGTGCATGAATGACAGACTGCATCATCTCCAGTCCGCCACCGGCATTCATTACCGCTGTTAATTCATGAATAAGGTCCGATGCATGGGCGCCCATAATGTGCGCGCCAAGAAGCGTACCGTCATCGGACACTATAATCTTGCAATAGCCGTCAGTCTCATCCATTGATACCGCCTTGCCGTTGGCGCGGTAGAACGATTTCAGGCAGCGGACCGTCTGGCCCTGTTCCCTGCACTGCTCTTCAGTCAGGCCCACAGATGCAACTTCAGGCATGGTGAACACCGCAGCCGGAACAAGGTCGAAACGTATCCTGTCCGTCTGGCCGCAAATGTGGTTCAGCGCATGCAGACCCTGATATGTAGCCGCATGGGCAAGCATAATGCCGCCGGTAACGTCACCTACTGCGTACACACCGGGGACCGATGTCTCAAAGTTTTCATTGACCGCAATGCCGCGTCTTGTACATTCAATGCCCGCAGCCTCAAGATCCAGACCGTCCGTATTGGCGCGGCGGCCCACGGCCATGAGCACCTTATCGGCCCGGACAGTGAATTCCTGCCCTTTTTTAAGGTATGTAACGGTTCCGCCGTCAATGTCTGTCACCTGGGCCTGCAGTTCAATGTTTATTCCGCGCCTGACAAGTGACTGTTTAAGGCGCTTGGCCAGATCCGCATCAAAACGCGGCAGTATGCCCGGACAGAACTCAAGCACCGTGACCTCACTGCCAAAACTGCGCATGACGCTTGCAAACTCAAGTCCGATGACCCCGCCGCCAATCACGCACAGACTGGCAGGAACCTCTGTCAGGTCAAGGATTTCCTTCGATGTCAAGGCGGTCCCGGCTCCGGGAACCGGAAGCATGGCCGATGTCGAACCCGTGGCAATGATGATTCTGTCTGCAGTATATTCCTGACCGTTGCAGAGCACGGTCCCGGAATCTTTGAAACTGGCCTTTCCGCGAATGACCTCCACGTTTTTGAGCAGCGTTCCAATGCCGCCCTGCAGCTGTTCAACCACCGCCTGCTTGCGCTGTGCCACAGCACTGAAAGCGGGCATCACTTCCAGCCCGGCCTTCCTGTTCTGTTCAATCAGTTCAGCATAGTGGCAGAACGTCTTTGTAGGTATGCAGCCTTCATTCAGGCATGTGCCGCCCAAAGGCCCATCCGTTATCAGAGTGACCTCCAGCCCGCGTTTTGCAGCCTCAACGGCAGTCTCATAACCGCCGGGGCCGGCACCTATGATCAGCAGCCGCATGCGTCCCAGTATTTAAGTATCGGATTACGCGCCGCAGCGGTCTCATCGGGCCTGGAAATGGGCGTGTCATGAGGTGCATTGTGCAGGATTTCCGGATCCGATACAGATTCTTCAGCAATCCTGCGCATGACGTCAATGAATGCGTCAAGCGTCTCCTTCGATTCCGTTTCAGTAGGTTCAATCATAATTGCCTGATGGAACAGAAGCGGGAAATAGATTGTAGGAGCATGGTAGCCGTAGTCCAGCAGACGTTTGGCCACGTCAAGCGTGGTGGCAGTCCCGGACTTCAGGCCGTCAAACACGAATTCGTGCTTGCAGACCTGCGGCAGCGGCAGTTCATAGACGTCCTTCAGGGACTCCTTTATATAGTTGGCACCAAGGGTGGCCAGCTTTCCGCAAAGCTTCACGTTCTGGCGGCCAAGCATGAGTATGTACGCATACGCACGCAGCATGACTCCGAAATTGCCGTTGAAGCCCGATACGTTCACGCCAAGATAAGGCACCAGCTTTTCACATACGCCTACAGGACCGCTGCCTGGGCCGCCGCCTCCGTGCGGGGTCGAGAACGACTTGTGCAGGTTCAGGTGCATGACATCGAACCCCATGTCACCGGGACGCACAGTTCCTATGAGCGGGTTCATGTTGGCGCCGTCATAGTACAGCAGACCGCCAGCGTCATGTACCAGCTGCGCTATCTCCCTGATGTCCTTCTCAAACAGACCCAGAGTGTTGGGGTTGGTCATCATTATGCCGGCAATGGTGTCGTCAAGCAGCGGCTTGAGGTCACTGACATCGACCAGTCCGTCCGCATTTGACTTGACCTGGACAATCTCCAGTCCGCACACTGCAGCACTGGCGGGATTGGTGCCGTGCGCGCTGTCCGGAACAATTATGCGGGTGCGCTTCAGGTCTCCGCGGGACATGTGGTACTCACGGATTATCATCAGACCTGTCAGTTCGCCGTGAGCGCCTGCGCAGGGCTTGAAGGTGAAATGTTTCATGCCGGTAATGGCGGCCAGCGCCTTGTCCAGACCGTCATACACGGCCTGAACGCCGGGCAGGTCCTTCTGCAGCGGATGCAGGGCGGCGAAAGACGGCATGGCGGCAATCTCCTCATTTATCTTGGGATTGTACTTCATTGTACATGAACCCAACGGATAGAAGCCTGTGTCAACGCCAAAGTTCATCTGGCTCAGGTTGGTATAGTGGCGTACCACGTCCAGTTCACTGACCTGAGGCAGGCGTGCGGGCTCGGCACGTTTCAGTCCTGCTGGAATGGCCTCCGTTCCGGCGCAACGGTCACACTTTGAAGGCAGCGAATACCCCACCCGTCCCTCTTTTGAGAGCTCGAATATAAGTTTGTCGTAGTATTTCATGACTTCAGGGCGTTTACAAGTGTGTCAATCTGGGCCATGCTGCGCTTTTCCGTCACGCAGAAGCTCACATAGCCTTCTTCAGTCTCAAGAGCCGCAAAGAATCCGGCATCGGACAGTGTCTTCTGCAAGTCCGATGCAGGCACAAGCGGTTTCAGCACGAACTCCTTAAGGAATGGTGCATCAGGGAATACGGCCTGGAACTTGCCGGTCTCAAGCAACCTGGAGTACAGGTAATGCGAACGCTGCCAGCAAAGGTCATTGACCTGCTTCATGCCTTCCGGGCCCATGAGTGACAGATAGACGGTCACCCACAGCGCCATAAGGCTCTCGTTCGAGCAGATGTTGCTGGTGGCCTTCTCACGGCGTATGTGCTGTTCGCGGGCCTGCAGGGTCAGCACGAACGCACGGCGTTCTTCCTTATCGGCGGTCTGACCTACAATGCGGCCGGGCAGCTTGCGCATGTAATCCTTTCTGCAGGCCATGAAGCCCACGTACGGACCGCCATAGCACAACGGTATGCCAAGAGGCTGGCCGTCACCGACTGCAACATCGGCCCCCCATTCGGCGGGAGTCTTCACTACTGCCAGGGCTGACGGGTCACAATATATTGTAAACAGAGCCTTGTCGGCATGAATCATGTCTGCAAAGCCTGTCAGGTCTTCTATTATTCCGAAACGGTTGACAGACGGAACAATCACTCCGGCAACGTCACCTTCCTGCATGAGCTTTTCCAGACTGCATATTGAAGTCTGTCCGGCATACGGTTCTATCTCCTTTATTGTCACGCCATAGTACCTTGCGTATGTGGCAATCACGCCGCGGACCTGCGGAAGGAGCGTGTTGGATACCAGCACGGTATTCTTCTTCTTTGCCTGTGCCACAGACATGCGCATTGCCTCTGCAGCAGCCGTAGGACCGTCATACATTGAAGCGTTGCTCACGTCCATGCCGGTCAGGGTGCATATCATGCTCTGGTATTCGAAAATGTAACGCAGCGTACCCTGTGAAATCTCACACTGGTATGGTATGTATGCGGTAAGGAACTCACTGCGCTGGGTAATGTAGGGAATCACCGCAGGAGTGTAGTGGTCATAGGCTCCTGCACCGGCAAATACGGTCAGACGGGGATTCTTTGCGGCCAGGCCTTCAAAGAAATCACGGACCTCCTGCTCCGTCATGGCATCGGGAAGGTCATACTCCCCTTTGTACAGGAAGCCGGCGGGAACATCGGAATACAGGTCGTCAAGACTCTTCACGCCTATGCGGTCCAGCATGGCCTGAATGTCCGGGGCGGTCTGCGGGAAATACTGGAATCCTGCCATCATTCTCCGGTCATTGCCCTGTACGCAGCAGCGTCCATAAGGCTGTCAAGTTCTGATGCGTCACTCATGCGGACCTTGATGATCCAGTTCTCAAAAGCGTCTGCGTTGACCAGTTCGGGGCCGTCCACGACAGCGTCATTGACTTCAACAACCGTGCCGCTGACCGGGCAGTACAGGTCACTGCTGGCCTTTACGCTCTCAAGGGCGCCGAATTCTTCTCCCTTTGCAAATTCATCGTCCACATCCGGGCAGTCAACGTACGTTATCTCGCCCATTTCCTTCTGTGCAAAGTCCGTCACTCCGATGACTGCAATGTCACCTTCCACCTTTACCCATTCGTGGGTGTCACTGTACCTGAGTCCTTCAATAATCTTGCTCATATAGTCATTTTTTGTAATTTGTCTGATAGAAACGCTTTTTCACGACCTTTCCGGGGAAAGTCTTCTTGCGTATGTGGATCCAAAGCTGAGTGTCAAGCTTTGCGTATTCCGATTTAACAAGAGCGAAACAGATGCTACGGTCCAGGCTGATGCTGTGATAGCCGGTAGTGACCTCACCCACCTGAGTGCCGTCCTCAAGTTCGACCGGATAGCCGTGGCGCGGAATGGCACGGTCTTCAATTTCAATGCCCACAAGCTTGCGCTCCGTGCCAAGTTCCTTTTGTGCCACAAGGGCCTCACGGCCTATGAATTCAGCCTTGTCAAGCTTGCAGAACATGCCCAGTCCGGCCTCAATGGGACTGATTTCCGCCGACAGTTCGTCTCCGTACAGAGGCAGGCCGGCCTCAAAGCGCAAAGTGTCACGACACCCAAGGCCGCAGGGCTGGACGCCGGCCTTGAGCAGGATGTCCCATATCTCCTTTGTATCAGCAATTGCGGCATACAGTTCGAAACCGTCCTCACCGGTGTAGCCCGTACGGCTTACGATGAGACGGTTGCCGTTCCACTGTGAGTTGCAGTATTCGTAAAAGCCAAGGTCTTTGGCACATGAAAGGCCAAGAACGTCCAGGACCGTCTTTTCAGCCTCAGGTCCCTGAACGGCAATCTGCCCCCATACATCGGACCTGTTGTCAATTCTGACGTCAAAGCCATTCTGCTGCTGCAACATCCAGTCATAGTCCTTTTCTATGTTTGCGGCGTTGACAACAAGCAGGAAACTGTCAGGTTCGAATTCCCGATAGACCAGCAGGTCATCAACACAGCCGCCGTCAGGATACAGCATCATGCCGTACAGGATCTTTCCAGGAGCATAACCGCTGATGTTGTTTGTAAAGATGTGGTTCACATAGCGTTCGGCATCAGGGCCGCTGATGAATATCTCACCCATGTGTGAGACGTCAAACATTCCGACACTGTTTCTTACTGCCAGATGCTCCGGTGTTATGCCCGCATACTGGATGGGCATGTCAAAACCCGCAAAAGGGCTCATCTGCGCTCCCAGCGCCAGATGGCTGTCATGCAGGCAGGTCTGTCTGATTTTTTCGGCCATAACGGATGAAATTCTCGTCCAAGTAGGTTAGTTCTATCTGTCTGACGCCTTCCATCTGGTCAGCGTCAAGCTTTTGCATATCCTTACAAAAATAATGAATCAATTTGTCTTTCAATTCGTCAAAGCCCAACAGTTTTCCACAATTTTTCAAGTTTTCAACACGTTGGCGTACAGACCTGATTCCCTTGCTTTCAAGTTTCTCTTTGGACGGGGTTATGGCCTTTTCAAGTTCGCTGAAATCAGCGTCATACAGCAGTGTCCCGTGCACAATGCAGCCGGTCGGCGTGGCATAACAGGCATTGCCTGATACCTTGCGGCCACCCACCAGCACGTCATTGTGTTCCGTACGGACCGCATCAAAGCCCATACGGCGCAGGGCATCGGCCAGGCCGGACAGATACAGGTCAAAGGCCTTTGTCACATCCTTTTCCGATGTGACGTATGACAGCATCAGATTGCCGGGGTCCGAATACACACAGCCCCCGCCGCTCTTCCGGCGGTACATCTGAATGCCATGTTCCAGACAGTAAGGCACGTTGACTTCGGCCTCCATGTCCTGATTGCGTCCGAAAATGACAGTAGGCTGCACGTTCCAGACAAAGAACGAGTCCGGCGCATTCTGCACCGCCCACTCTTCAAGAGCCAGCCAGAACACCAGCCTTTGCCACCTGGGTTCACTGTCGGGTATTGCCAGATATTTCATTTCTGAAGATTTTTCCACGCCTGCGGCAGATGGTTTACCGTATCCATTGCCGTCATTGATATCTTTCCAAGTTCCATTGCAGCCAGATCACCGGCAGCGCCCGCCACATGCGATGCCAGGACAGCTGCGCTTTCCGGGTCGTATCCCTGCGCCAGCAGACTGAGTACAATTCCGGTCAGAACGTCACCTGACCCGGCCGTTGCCATACCGCTGTTGCCGGTAGTATTCTTAATGCTGCGCCCGTCCGGCGTAATGAGAACGGACGGTGCGCCTTTGCATATCACGAATATCCCCAAGTCCGATGCCAACGACGCGGGAGTGAAGTCTGAACCCAGAAGGCGCTTGAGCTCACCGGGATGCGGGGTGATCACCGTTCCGCGGGGGACAAGTTCAAGCATGTGCCGGTTGGCAGAAATAATATTCAGGGCATCGGCATCAAGAACCAGCGGACATGAGACCATTTTCAGTTGGGACTCAAGCGCGCTGACAGATTCCGGAGCAGTACCAAGTCCGGGACCTATTCCGACTGCGCTGTATTTTGAGGTGGAGACGGCTGTGGCAAAATGACGGCTGTTTTCATCGGGCAGGACCATGGCTTCGGGCACTGACACCTGCAAAATAACACGGTTGCATTCAGGTGTGTGTACTGTCAGCAGCCCCACACCGGACTTCATGCATGACTTTGCCGCAAGCACTGCAGCACCGCCCATCCCATAACTGCCGGCTATGAGCAGAGCGTGTCCGAACGTATTCTTGTGGGCATCCACAGGTCTTGTCTTCAGTTCCATTCTGTGGGCTAAGATACAAAAAATATATGGCAGCCAACCTTACAAGACTGCCATATATTCAAGGGTCCATGCTGTTCCGCGGACTATGAAAGAAAAAGAAACCGCAGGCAGCAATATACGGACACCTTTCATTCCAACATTGCCTTGCAATAAAATGTCATCACGACATCAGCTATTGCGTTGCAAACATCGGAATTGTCAATGACATTAGGTTTTTCCAAATAATGAATACTTTTGTCCATTTCGAAACACATTAAACAATTAATACATATATTTGATGTCTGAATAGAAACATTCCGGCAAAATGGACAGATTCGGCATACAAGACATCATTTCATTTCAGTATGACAGGCCCCTGATATGGTACAGGAATCAGATAGTCATTCTCACATCACATCTGGACGGTCTGCGCTCAATAGCAGGAGTACCTTTTGCAATTGACGCATTTGCGGTCGCATACATAACGTCAGGAGAATGCGTTGCAGAAATAAACGGAAACACCTACACCCTGATGACGGGCAACATATTCATTCTGTCACCAACCCATACATGCCGGCTCATTTCGCCATCATCGGACTTCTGTCTCAGAACGCTGGTGCTTGACAACAGCATGTCCAGCGCAGGCACATACCTGACATATCTCACGAAATCGGAAAGGTGGACGCATTCATATTTCAACCCCGGAATCCAGCCCAGCGCATCTGAATTCGAACTCATGAGCAAGTGTCTTGACAGAATCGAAGAGCAGATTCTGCGCACTGACTCCGCCAACCATGACAGCATGGTACGTCTGGCTGTTGACTGGCACAACATTGAGCTGGACAGCATCATGAAGAAACACTTTGAAGAATGGAAGAACACCGGTCAGAAGCCGTCCAGAAGCAACTCCATAGTTCAGGAACTGCTGCTGCACATAATCAACAATTACCGCACGCAGCACATGGTCAGCTTCTACGCGGAAAAGATGTGCCTCACGCCCCAGTACCTGAACCAGATTTCAGGCAAAGTACTTGGAGCGACCGTCAGTTCAATCATATCGTCCCTGCTATATTCCACAGCCCGAAGCATGATCATCTCCACAGACATGTCCATTCAGGAAATTGCATCGGAACTGAGTTTCGCAGACCAGGCTTCGTTCTCAAAGTTCTTCAAAAAGATGTCCGGCAACAGCCCTGCCAGCCTGAGAAAGAAACAGCCGGACAGCATCTGAGCGGGGTGCACCAGGTGCGGTTGTAATTCTCGGCGCAGGTTCCAGCGTATTCTGCGCCGACAGACTGGAGGCTCATACTCCCATGCTATTCAGAAGCCCAGTGGACAGAGTCGCATTTCCCAAGTCCAATATCCCCAAAGCAATCCTTGAACAAAAAAGCACCGTTATTTGTTCAATGAATACGGTTACGCAGAAGCCTTGTGCCTCAGAAGCCTTGTGAGCGGGGTGCCATTTCAAAAAATGGAATACTGGAACAAAATACAGGCACTTTGTGTTCCAGGATTTCTTTAACCGGGCGGGCAGACGCCTGTGACGGCAAGGCGGATACACATGGCACCCATTCGGGACTACCATGCCTCAGGAAACATCCGAGACACAAATGGTACGAACCTGCGCATCACCTCCAAATGGTACGAACCTGCGCATCACCTCCCCCATGAAATTTCCACTGAACATCTGATTACCGTTCCGGCCACGGATAAAAAAAGCGGCCCCATGGGAGCCGCTCTATGATTACGCCGTATCAGATTAATGGCGCATGAGTACGTCAATGAAATAATAGTAGTTGTTGCCGAACCTTATTTCATCCTGATAACCCTGGTCGTTCTTCTTTTCCTTTGAGTTGTCAAGCAGAGGCATGAGCTTGTTGAAATCCTTCAGTCTCATGTAGTTCTTTGATATCTTTATTGACTTGATGTCCTTGACAATCATCTCTGCGGGGCTTTCATAGATGCCCTGATGCAGCCACTGGCCTGCATTGTGCAGATAGTAGTAGATAGCCTTGCCGTCATAGTCCGATCCGCTGGTGTTGATCTTGGCGTTTGACTTGAGCAGGTAGCCTACAAGGTCGGTCTCATACAGAGCCAGATCCTCGGCAGTGAGTTCATCCGGGAAAGTAATGGTATAGAAACCGTTGTATGCCTCATCGACAGTCAGGGTAGCACGGTCACCTTCCTGAAGTACAATACCTTTCTGCTTTGTAGTTGAACTTGATGAACCACATGCTGCAACCAGCACACCAGCCACCAGCAATGCGCTGAGTGACAGAACATTCTTTAAACTTTTCATATCGGGTTGATTTAATTGGTTCTGTATATCAGTTAATTTCCGCTAAATTAGGCCAAATTATTGACCATTGCAATAATTACTGCAAATAATTTACAGTTCGTCCTGAGCATACAGATAATCCATGAGCGGAGTAGGATAATCACAATAGTCTTCCGCCTTGAAAAAGCGTTCAAGCTCCACCCTTGCCGTCTCAATGGAGTCCGATGCATGCACAATGTTCTCCTGGTGGCTCATGCAGAAATCACCGCGCAGCGTGCCGGGGGCGGCCTTGCGTCCGTTCGTCGCGCCGGCCATTTCACGCACCACGCTGACCGCGTCAATGCCCTCCCAGCAGCACAGTACTACAGGTGCCGCCATCATGGACTTTTCTATTATGGGATAAAACGGTTTCCGGACCATGTGTGCGTAGTGCTCACGCAGAATGTCGGCATCAAGCTGAACCAGCTTCATTGCAACCAGTTTGAGACCGCGCTTTTCAAAACGTGAAATGACCTGACCTATCAGACCGCGCTGAATGGTGCAGGGCTTGAGTATTACAAGTGTTCTTTCCATTATCTGAATTCCTTTTGAAAGGGTTTGAAATTGTTGCTGTTAGGTGTGTCTATGATGGCAAAGACAATGCGGCTGAAACGGCCGTCAAACTCGGGCTCGTCAAGCACCGCGTGGAACAGGCGCGCCATCTGTGCCGGCGGTGTGCAGAACGCGCCGCAGCCAAGCGCACCCAGCACCAGGCTGTCATGGCCGTTCAGTGCTCCTATGCGCAGAATTGTCCTTATCTTCTCCTTTATGATTTCCTTGTCGGCATCGGATATCAAACCGTCCACAAGTGTGCTGTGACCGTGTTTGGGATTGAAATTGAGTGACGCGACCGATATGACCGCCGCCTTGAACGGGCTGTCGTACAGCGCGTAGCCTTCATCACGCGGTGCACGGAAGAACGTTATGTCCGGGCTGTAGATTCCGCCGCACGTGTTGTCCATGGGGTACCGCTGCTCACGTCTTTCAACGCCCACCATGTCCGCAAGGTCGCCAAAAGCGCCGCCCGTCAGCGAGAACTGGTACAGTGACACCGCCAGCGTGCTGCGGCGGCACAGGTCCTCCTCCTGGGCGCTGCTGCCGGTCAGTACCCCGCCTCCCGGATGGTACAGGCTGGCCATGTTGAGCACGGCCGGATTCAGCCCCTGCCCCACAAGGTCACGCGCCACCAGGATGCAGTCCCTGTTCAGCACCGTCACATCGGTCTCCTTTTTAATATAGTCCGATGCAAGCGTTATGGGAGCGCTGAACATTTCGGCCTGCGGCACGTATTCACTGCGCTGCGGCAGCGTGACCACAGTGTCGGATTCTGTGCGGTAGGCTCCGTCACGGAAAATCTCAAGGTTGTGGCGGAACACTTTCTGCAGCATGGGACGCGAGTCACCGTTCCTTGTGCTCGTGGCCTTGTACCACCCGCAAAGCCATATCTGCGAATTCCAGGTCTGTGCGTGTAACATGCCCGCAAAGTTATGAAATCATTCCCGGCTACCGCATCCCCACTCCCTGTTTTTCGTCACCTCTTATTTTTCTCTATCACTAAAGCCTTTCTTTCGTTCGGATGTAGCTCTGGGTACGTTATACGCAGGAATTTATAGCTAAAAGTGGGGTAATCAAATTTTTAACTATATTTCTCGGTTTCCCTATATCAGATTCCGGTTCAAGAAAGTCAATATAGAGAATTACACCAATAATAAATATGTAGGAAAGAGATTCAAATGTCTTTCTTTTCAGAAGAGATATAAAACATGAAACTTTATTCTTTCTTCTACAATCTTATACTATCTTTGAGGTGCTTTAAGGAGTTTTGACTTCTTGAAGCCATTTTGAAGAACGAAGCTTTCGTTTTACTGAGGTGTTGAAATAACGGTATTAATTCATTTCTCCTAGGTAAGACAAGAGCCCGATGTTTATGTCTGGTATATGGATACCCTTTAGGGCACGACATATCCCTTCTCGCATGGCATCTGACTACTTGCCGGCATGGAGAAAGGGATATTACACTAAAGAAAATAAACCGACGCAATGTCAGTAAGCAGCAAAATCAGAATTTGTATCGGGAAAGGACGTAAATGTTCGGCGCGGACAGTTTATCATGCAACCAGATTAATGCTGGTCGTTATAACAGGATGTGCGCTTGCCGGTTGTATGAGAAACAGGCTGTTGCAGGTAGAGCGGATAATGGAATATGACGTTGCGGCTGCAGACTCCATCATCAATACCATGAATGTGCCTGCCAGTAAACGGAGCAATGCTCTATACGCCATGCTAAAGACACAAATTGACTACAAGATGTACCGTGACATACAAAACGACAGCCTTATACGCATAGCTACAGATTTTTACGGAACGAAATATAAAGACTATCATGCCGCCATGGCTTGGTACAGTCTGGGATGTGTATCCGGATTGAATGGTCAGGATAGTACTGCCGCTGATGCCTACATGAAAGCAATGAGACTATTCAACGATACACTGGTGCGTTATTATTCCCTCTGTGAACAGAATCTGGCAAACATATACTTAAGGCACAATATGGATGATGAGGCTATGCATATGATAAGCTCATGCCTAATAAACGCAGAACGACTGAATGATTCTGCAGCGATAGCGTTCTGCAATTTCAATATAGCTAACTCTCTTCTTTACCATGAAAATTTTGATAAGTCACAAGCAATGTTTCTTGAACTGAAAGACAATATTTGGCTATCAATAGACACTAAGGATATTCCTTTGATTCAACTATCCAAGATTTCACAATTCAAGGACAAAGACTATATCCAATCACTTGAATACATAGATTCCTTTATTATCAGGAATCAACACATTGTTCCATACGGAACAGCTTATTCAGTTAAAGCAGATGCATTCTATGGATTAAGACAGATAGATTCCGCACAATTCTATTATGAGCTATCGTTGACCGAAACAACAGATCCCAATACTGTTTGTGACACTTACCGGCGATTATCAGAAATCCAGACTCTAAAAGGCAATAAGGATTCTGCTGCCTATTATATAAAGCAGAATAGTTCATGGATTGATTCTTCAATGACAGCGTATAGGCCGAATAACATATATAAAACCATACTTAATAATAAAGGTATAAAAAAACCTTTAAAACATCGCTTTTATAGGTATTTGGTCATACCCTCCATCATAATAATAGTTATTCTATTTATTGTAGGATCTACACTGCACATAATATGGTATAGAGAAAGGCGTAAAAAGAAGCAGGAGTTCCAGCCTATCATTGACAGTTTCAAAGAAGGTGAATTATACAAAGAGATGTGCGGTTTAATCAATAAGCAGGAACCTCCCTCATAACATAAAAGAAGAGAGATTGTATTACTAGTGATGCGTTAAGCGACGCATCTACGCTTGTAACTAATTAATAATATATAATTTAAACGCGTTCTTTGATAACTTCGATT
>JAGHSY010000067.1 GCA_018065615.1 Candidatus Colenecus caballi
AAATATTTAAGCCGACAATTTTGTCATTTTTGTAAGAATAATTGGATGGAATTGTCGGCAAAAACCGAGAAAAAAGATTAAAGTTAACTTAACACCCTAGGTCTGACCCCATTACTGTTCCACCCAAATCAGTTTGCTTACGTCATATCCGCGTATTTCCGCTTTTTTGAGCAGCATTTCAATACTGACTGCATCGGGCTTGGGCTGACGGGACAGAATCCACAGATGTTTGGACGTCTTTCCTCCAATGAGTACATTCTGATAGTCATCTGTAATTTCCAGCACCCTGTAGTCCGAATAGAACGGACCGAAGAACGAGACTCTGAGCAGTCCCGCAGTGCCGGTCGTCTTGGCCTTTCCTACAGATGTTTTGATTTCATTGTCCAGAATTCCGCTGTTGATGACTTTAATGCTCCCGTCTTCATTTAAAAAGTATCGGGCTGTTGTGTGCTGCATGCCGCGCTCGAACCTGTGGTCAAAGCGCGCAATTTCATACCATGTGCCAAGAAAACGGTTAAGGGAAAAGGACCCGACAGTGGTGTTGTCAATTTTCTGTGCCAGGCAAATACCTGGAAACAGTGCAATACCAAGTACTGACAAAAGTGATTTGATCATAGTTTTAACTTTTAAAATGTTAATGATGTGTCACCCCGCTTTTGCATGTCCGGATCCTTGACAACAGAGCGTTCGACAATGCAAAAGTATGTGTCAGTCAAATCTGTGCTATTGAATTTCCTTATTACTTTTCTATAGCAACTATTGGTCCTATCAATAAATCAGACCGATTCCTTGAGTATTCTTATGAATTCCGATGCCGATTTTTTCAGATAGTGGTTTTTGAGAGTCTGGACGCAGCCAATCATCTTGCGGCGCAATTCGGTCACGGGAATGGCCTTCAGCGAGGGGTCTATGTATGTTGCCAGTGAAGACATGATGGCTATGAGCCGCGTACTGTGGACCAGTCTTATTATGGCGTTAGGATTGTTCATCTCAACGCAGATGTTAAGGCTGCTGGTGTCAGCATCGACAAAGCGGTCAAATGCCTTACGGGCCTGCAACCCTGATCCGGGGAGCGCTATTCTGTGCCGTTCCAGGTCTTTGAGAGAAAGGGTTTCACGGCCGGCCAGAGGGTGATCGGCGCTCATTATTGCGCTCAGCTCTGTTTCAATTATGGGATCGGCATTCAATTCATCATACATGACAGCGGGTTTGAATGCTACGAAAAAATCAATTTCATGGCCCAGCAGCATCGGGATAAGTTCACCCGCAGTGGCGTAGGTTATATTCAGTCTGACGTTTGGAAATTCCTTCTGATAGCGTTTCATGGCGCTGTTCAGAATGCCCATGAACGATGTGGTCAGTCCTATGTTGAGCGTTCCTGTCACTCCCTTGCGCAGGTCTGAAATCCGCTGGAAACACTCTGTTGATGTTTCAAGCGTATGTATGGCTAGCGGAAGCATTTCCTGTCCGGCCTCGGTAAGGCTCACGCTGTGTGATGTGCGGTTGAACAGTTCGCTGCCTATTTCGTTCTCAAGCTGCCTTATCTGCTGTGACAGCGTTCCCTGGGTTATGAACAGAGCCTTTGCCGCTTCAGAAAAGTTCAATGTCTTGGCAACGGTCACAAAATATTTGATCTGTCTCAGTTCCATAGTCGTATTTTTTTTGGCAAATATAGATATTCTCAATAACAGTCATTGAAAATAACCATCAAAATCAATAGATAGATAAAATCGGACATGCCATATTTGCACTGTCGCCAGTGTGGGGCCAATGTCAAGGAACCGGACATCGGACTAATAATGGCGGCGTAGTATGAATTTTAATATTATTGCCTTATGACTACAAAATTCTTTAAGTGTTTCTCATGTGGGAACGTGGTGGTGAAAATCTGTGACAGCGGTGTCGTTCCTTTCTGCTGTGACGAAAAGATGACGGAACTGGTGGAGAATACAGAAGACGCCATAGTTGAAAAGCATCTGCCCGTAATGGAAAGGGTCGATGAGTGTACGGTCCGCATCCGTGTGGGGTCAGCCCCGCATCCGATGATGAAGGAACATTACATTGAATTCATCTATCTTGAGACCGAAAACGGAGGCCAGCTGCATTATCTCAAGCCCGATGATGCCCCGGAGGCGGTTTTCTGCTGCAAGGAACGCATTACAGCGGTTTATGCCTACTGCAACATTCATGGCTTGTGGAAGACCACGGTGGGTACGGAAAAATAAGCGGCAGGTCCTTTTCGTGACCGGCCGCTTATGTAATGGTTTTCCTGACAGACTGTCATTTGCGCGTGACAGATGATATGCTGATGGGGAAGGTGAAATAGGTGTCCGTACCGAGTCTCCTCTGGTCGAGGACCCACTGGGGGTATGATGCCTTTTCTGTCATAGTTATATATACCGTGCCACGGAATACAAAGGCAAAACAAAAATGCCACACCTGCAATAGTGTGGCATTTTTATGAAATATTCCGTGGATTAGCGGAAGTTACGGCTTAATTCCATAAGCCGTGTTTCTGAAATGTTTCCAGACAAATATAGAGCATTTCAATAACAGGACTAGATAACTTTTGTTAAAATCAATAGATGCGCAGGTCTTGGAATTGCTTCCGGGACATTATTGAGTCAGGCACATAGTGAACTGTCCCGTAGTCAGATCAGTATCAGGACAAGTATCGTAATCAGAACCGCAACTGCAATGCCAAGGTAAAGGATAATCTTATTCTTTCTCTTGTTGCGGCGCTGGAATTTGTCTGCAATCTGAATCTGTCTGGCTATCTCCTGAAGGAGTGATTCTTCCCGTTCCCGGATACAGGCCGGGTCGGCAGGTGTGGGGATGTACAGACAGCTTTCCTTCTTGTTGAACACATAGTGCTCTTCAACACCGCCAAATCCGTTCAGGTTTATCTGAGGGGTGTCTGAGTTATGCCGATACCACTGCATGTAATATGAACGCAGAATCTGTTCACCGACCAGCATGAGTTTCATGTCTGAATGCCTGGTGTTCATGATGAAAGACCAGGGTATCTGGTCCAGACGTTCTATCTTGCCTTCTTGTCCAAGTTCCTTTATGTATGTGAAAGTTTCCCTGTCAATGGTGCTGGCCAGTTCTCCTTTGTGGAAAATGGAGAAACATTCCTGGAACAGCCCCCTGTAATTGAAGTCATAGCCGCGCTCGGCCATACTGGCAATACAGCGGTCTGCCTGACTTTTCGGATAGTTCCTTATCTTGACCCAAAGCTTATATTCGTCTTTGAATCTGTCATGGACCGGGTGTGGCATAAGACAAGCGTCATATCCGCCTTCAATGAATGTGTCAATGATGGGTTTCAGGCTGTGCAGGATCCTTACACTGCCGTCAACACGAATACAGATGTCGGTGTTGCAGTATTTGAAACTGTTGTAGCGGATTGTGAAGCATTTGTCAAACGGAGACCCCTGCAGTCCTGTGTCAACAACAACGGTCCATGTATCGGACTTGAGTTTTGGATCATCGGTGACCAGAATGTGTTCGGCTTCTGGGTCTTTTTCACCAATCTCGTGTACAATTTCGTAATTGCAAACAATGTAAGTGAGTACGGAATAACGCTTTTTCATAAGCCATAATTGTTTTGACAAAAATAGGAAAAAGTTTTATGCCTGCACAGCAGTAACCGTTCCACCGGGGCCAGTTCCCATAAAATAAAGGAGAGGGAGCCAAAGACTCCCTCCCTTGGTGACCCGCTCGGGGTTCGAACCCGAGACCCCATCCTTAAAAGGGATGTGCTCTACCTGCTGAGCTAGCGGGTCTACCTGTTTTGCCGTTAAGCGGGTGCAAAGATATGCCCTTTTATAATTATGGACAAACTTTTTCCTGTTTTTTAGAACTTGAATGTGTATCCAAGGCTCAGGTATGAACCTCCGGGCTCGTCATCATCGGACTTGTCCTGATAAATATATGCCAGTTCAAAGTAATGTTTCTTCTGGAAACTGAAATCAACGCCGGCGTTGAACTTGGTCTTGTCTGTTGCAAAGCCGTCCTTCATGTCAGAGTACACTTCGTATGAAATGAACGGGTTGAACTTGCAGTGGGGAATGTTGTAGTCCAGTGCTATGCGTGAACGCAGGAGCATCTTGTCCATGCCGCCCTTGAATGCCGGTTCCGATGTGTCAACGGTCCATTTGTCATTTCTCAGACGGTATTTGCTGCGGCCTACTTCAACACTGTCTGCCTGCATGTACTGGCAGCATTCGCGCAGGGACAGTTTGAATCTTCCAATCTCATAGCTTGCCTGAACCGATGCGGTGAAACGGTGACGGAATACGCTGTATGCATCGGTCAGATTGAATTTGTGGAGTCCGTTCAGGTAGAACTGCGGTTCTTCACCGTCGGGTATATCAGGGTCGTTCCCTTTATACTTGGTCGAATAGTCTTCAAACACCTGTATAAGCTTGTAGCCGGCATTGGCCTTGACCGTGAATGTCTTTGCATTATTGCGGTAAAGGCGCTTGCTCATGGAAAGACCGACACCCCATCGGTCTGTGCTGAAATCATCAGCAAGACGGTATTCGGCTTCAAAACCGGCATCGAACCCTTTGGCAATCTGTTTTTCAATGCCTGCACTGCCAATAAGTCCGATGCCCTGTGCGCCGGACGGCACGACCATCATGACCGCAATAATCAGTGACGCCGCTTTCTTCATTTCATTTTTCTCATGTCTTCAATTGTGCCGAATTCATCCATAATGGGTTCGTAGTAAATCTTGATTATGGCAGAATCCTTCAGGAAGTCAACGTTCCCAACTTCAACCCGGATAATCTTCAGGCCAAGGCGCTTTTCAAGATCGGCCTTGAGTTCGTCTTCCATGCCGTGGGCCACAAGTTTGACGTTGTCATATTTTATGAGCTTTGACGGCACGTGCTTCATCCATTTTGTGTTCTCGCAGATGGCAAGGGCTATGAGGAATATCAGGTTGGTGCCGATAAGTTCAAAGTAGCTTATGCTGGTTGCCAGACCGTTTATTGCCGCAATTGCAATGATTACGAACATGTAGGTCATTTCACGTATGGGCACCTGTTCTGTACGGTACTTGATTATGCCGAAAATGGCAAACAGACCAAGCGCGAACCCAATCTTGAGCTTGACGCCGCCCATAAGGTAAATGAGCATGAAAATGCTGACACCAATCAGTGAGAACGTGAAATAGTAGTCACGTCTCTTTGCCTTCGGATAATAGAACACATGGACAACAAGTCCGATGGTAATGATGTTGATTGCAAGTCTGATGAGCATCTCCCAGACGCTTGTCCAGACCGGCCAGAAGGGAGTAGTGCCGATGGAGGCCAGGATGCCATCGGCTTCATCGCCGAAAATGTCAGCTTCATCGGCTGCTGCAGCGAGCATGCCTCCAATAAGGGGAGTCAGTAAATTAAGCATTGTAAGTATCTGTTAGTTTTTCTATTCTTCTTATTCTCTCGTTGAACCGGTTGCGTTTGATTCCCGGCTTGGTAAGCGCCATCCCTATGCAGTACTTGCTGAAACCGCTGGGATGAATCCTGAGCTGGCGCAGTATGTCCATAATTGGTGAATATGTGTTGCCGTCACGTTTCACCTCAATTACAACCAGATTGTCCATATTCCGGTCAATGCCTGACTCAAAGTTGTGGAACGACAGGTCAAAGTCAATTGTCAGACGCTCTGTCTTGGCTTTGTTGACCAGCGTTATGCGGTGGAAACGGTTGCTGATTTTTTCTGACAGGTCGTCAAGGGTGACCGGCAGCTTTGAATTTTCGGCAATGAACTGCGCTGCACCGTTCTGCGCATAGGTGTCAGGACTGTCAATCTGTATGCGTTTCTTTTTTGTCCGCCCGTGGTTGTTCTTCAGCTTGATTTCAAAGAAATGCAGACCGGCATTGATGTATGAACGTATCCTGACTTTCTGGCGTGTCAGGTGGCCGTTATGGTGGTTCAGATACATGATGTCCTCATCATTGTCAAAATAAATTGTACCGTATTCACCAATGCTGGCACCGTTTATTATCTGAACGAAATAGTCGTCTTTTGCCAGTTCAAGAAGTTCAAGAAGCTGCTGGCCGTTTGCAACGAACTTCGTGTCAGTGCGGTTCATCAGTCTGATGGACGACATTTCCTCAAGCGTTATGGGCTTGAGTTCACTCAACAGATTTTCATATTCGGCCAGCATAGGACGTGTAATCGGGACAGCACGCGAAAATAGTAATAAAAAGTGAGTTATAAGAGGAAAATCAATTATCTTTGGCCTTAACCAAAACCACAACCTTTATGTTCGATGTAAATAACTGCCTGATGGAGGCCGAAGAGCAGATGGAAATGTCCATCATGCATCTTGAAGATGAATTTGCCCATATCCGTGCCGGAAAGGCCAATGTACGCATTCTTGACGATGTCCGCGTTGACTCATACGGTTCAAAGGTTCCCCTGAACCAGTGTGCCGCCCTGTCCACTCCGGATGCCCGCACCATTGCCATCCGTCCTTGGGACAAGAATATGCTCAAACCGATAGAAAAGGCTATTATTGACTCTTCTGTCGGCATTATGCCCAGCAACAACGGTGAAATAATCCGTCTGGCCATTCCACCACTCACAGAGGAACGCCGTCGTGATCTTGTAAAGCAGAGCGGCAAGGCTAATGAAAGCACAAAGATATCCATCCGCAATGCCCGTCGTGACACCCTTGACGCATTGAAGAAGGCCCAGAAGGACGGACTTCCAGAAGATGCGGAAAAGGATGCTGAAGACAAGCTCCAGAAGCTTCACGACAAGTTCATCAGAAAGGCCGATGACCTTTTCGCTGAAAAGGAAAAGGAAATCATGACAATCTGATGCGCGGACTTGTAATCAAAAGTACAGGAAGCAGCTATCTGGTACGTACCGATGACGGCGCCACAGTGGAATGCCGCATTAAAGGTACGTTCCGCATAAAAGGTATAAAGAGCACCAACCCCATAGCCGTAGGTGACTATGTTGAAACAGCGCCGGCCAGGGAGGGCGTGCCCGCATATATCACATCAATTGAGGAACGCCGGAACTATATTGTCCGCCGTTCCTCAAATCTTTCAAAGCAGTCCCATATACTTGCCTGCAACCTTGACCAGTGCCTGCTGGTCGTGACTCTTACACATCCCGTCACATCGACCGTATTCATTGACCGTTTTCTGGCATCGGCCTGGGCATACCGCGTACCTGTAATTCTGGTGTTCAACAAGACAGACCTGTTGGAGTCCGATGACAAGGCCCAACTGGATGAGCTTATAAGGCTTTACACGTCAATAGGTTATGAATGCCTTCAGTGTCAGGCGCTGACGGGTGATGGTATGGACCGGGTCCGTGAAAAGCTTGCCGGCAAGGTGTCACTCATTTCCGGCAATTCAGGAGTTGGCAAGAGCACCATGGTCAACCGCCTGCTTCCCCAGCTGGCCCAGCGTACGGCCGAAATATCGGAAAAGCATGACACGGGCATGCACACCACCACTTTCTCTGAAATGTTCCAGCTTCCAGAAGGCGGCTGGATTATTGACACTCCCGGAATCAAGGGCTTTGGCACCTTTGACATGGAGCATGAGGAGATTGGCCATTATTTCCCTGAAATTTTCAGACATTCGGCTGACTGCCGCTATGGCAACTGCACGCACACCTGTGAACCGGACTGTGCCGTAAAGCGCGCAGTGGAAACTGGAGAAATCCATATTTCACGCTACACCAGCTATCTGAGCATGCTCGATGATGAGGAAGATGGCAAGTACCGCAGCGGGCTGGAGTAGTCTTTATCGCCTGTTCTTGAAGAATTCCTTGACAATTGTGGCCGATTCGTCAGCCATGATGCCGCTCACGACTTCTGTCCTGGGGTGAAGCGCCTGCGGAGCAAAGCGGGTATAGCCGCGCTTTTCATCGGCCGCGCCGTAAACCAGACGTCCCACCTGTGACCAGCCTATGGCGCCGGCACACATGACGCAGGGTTCAAGCGTAACGTACATTGTACACTGGTCAAGGTATTTGCCGCCAAGATAAGCGGCGGCGGAAGTGATGGCCTGCATCTCGGCATGCGCAGTGACATCTGTAAGCGTTTCTGTAAGGTTGTGGGTGCGCGCAATGACCATGCCTTTGCATACGACAACCGCTCCTACCGGAACCTCTCCTTCCGATGCAGCCAGACGGGCCTCTTCAAAGGCCATCTTCATGAACCTGATGTCCTGATCTTCAGCCATTGTCAGCGGCGCATGTCCTGTTCATCAAACAACGTGGGATAATCCTGATCCAGGTTCTTGATTATGAATGTCATGATAGTCTCACGCATCCAGCGGCTGCGGTTGTCAATCCTGTACTTGCGCAGGTAGTTGTCAATTGCACGCTTTTCGTCAGGATTGACCAGAAAAGTCATCCTGTCCGTCCTTGAAGAAACATCCTTTTTTGCCATAACAGTCCACGAAGATACCTTTTTAAAGTCATAATCAGCGCATTTCTTGGTATTTTTGCATCATGGAACAGGTCAAATGGCACAGATTGGACACAGTAGGCTCCACCAACACTTATCTTAAGGAACTGGATGGCGGTGATCCTGACTTCGGTTATGAGGTGGCTGTTGCCGATTTCCAGACTTCCGGTCACGGCCAGAAGGGCAACTCCTGGGAATCTGAGCCTGGCAAGAACCTGCTGTTCAGCATATTGTCTCATCCGCTTGAATTGAAGGTCCAGGAGCAGTTCTTCATATCGGAATCAATTGCTCTGGCTGTGGCTGACAGTGTGACGGCCGCCACCGGTGAACACTTTTCGGTCAAGTGGCCCAATGACATATACTGGCATGACAAGAAACTGGCGGGCATACTCATTGAGAACACCCTTCAGGGCAGCCGCATACTTGACAGCATAACAGGTGTAGGTCTTGATGTCAATCAGGAGGTCTTCAGGTCCGATGCCCCCAATCCCGTGTCACTCAAGAACATTACCGGCCGTGACTATGACCGTGATGTCCTGCTGGAGGATATTGTAAGCCGTTTTATCGGACTTATAGCAAGCGACCGCAAGCAGGTGCATGAGCGGTATCACAGTTGCCTGTACCGTCGTGAGGGGCTGCATGCGTTCCGTGATGCGCAGGGGCGTTTCATGGCTTCAATTGACCATGTCGAGGGCAACGGCTGTCTGGTCCTGAAGACCGGTGCGGGTGAGTATCGGACTTATGAATTCAAGCAGGTGGCGTTCATCCTTGACGAAAAATGACTACATTCGCGTAATTTAATCAAACAGATATGGCAAGATTCAAGAGAATTCTTCTCAAACTGAGCGGCGAGAGCCTGATGGGAGAACAGAAATACGGCATTGACGAAAAACGTCTTGCCGAGTATGCACAGCAGATCAAGGAAATCCATGACATGGGCGTGGAGATTGGCATTGTCATTGGCGGCGGCAACATTCTCCGCGGCCTGAAGGGTGCCGGAAAGGGTTTTGACCGCGTCAAGGGCGACCAGATGGGCATGCTGGCCACAACAATCAACGGCCTGGGCCTGAGTTCCGCACTGACCGCCGCCGGCTGTCCCAACATTGTCCTGACCGCAATCCGCATGGAGCCCATCGGTGAACTCTACACCAAGTGGAAGGCCATTGATGCCATGAAGGAAGGCAAGGTTGCCATTCTGGTAGGCGGCACCGGCAATCCTTATTTCACCACAGACACCGGATCATCACTGCGCGGCATTGAGATTGAGGCTGATGTCATGCTCAAGGGCACCCGTGTTGATGGTGTCTATACCGCAGACCCCGAGAAGGATCCTACTGCCACCAAGTTCAACGAAATAACGTTTGACGAGATATACAACCGCAACCTTAAGGTCATGGATCTGACCGCCACCACCATGTGCAAGGAGAACGGCCTGTCCATCTATGTCTTCAACATGGACATCCCCGGTAACCTCAAGAAGGTGATAGACGGGGAGCCTATAGGCACCCTGGTGCACTGATTGGTCATCAGACCTTTGATATAGCGGACCTTGCTTTTTGCAGGGTCCGCTATTTGTGTGACCGGTTCATATTTCCATCAGTTCCCGGCCAATTGCTCTCACTTCATCAAGAATCAGCTTTTCACGTTTTTCTGATGGTTTTTTCGTTCCATTTATATATTGTGCCAGAAGACTTTGGCTTCCTCCTTCGCACCTCGGACATTCAAACAAGTTTGATGTCGCTCGGTTTGGCGTCGGTTGCTCCTTCAAATAACCAATTTTTCATCTCGAAAATCTTTCATAAAATTTTTAATCGAACATTTCAAAACAGTTTCTTAATTCTTTTTTCTCATAAAGCCTTTTACCATTTCACGCATCATGGCGTTTGATGTCAGCTGCAAACTGATTTCGGCATCAAGAATGCATTCCGGTATTGGCTGTCCTGTCTTTTTCAGGTCATCAATGTATTTGTCAACTGCCTGTCTTATGGACAGATTCACTTCTTTCATGGTGTGGCCGTCGGCCTTGATTTCAGGGATGTCATTGACGGTTGCCAGGTAGTGCTCATGCAGATAATCGTCGGGATCTTCCAGGTCTATGGTTACAAGAAGTAGTTTGGGCGTTTCCGGATCCGGCCATGTTGCGGTAATCTGAAGGTATTCATACAGCTTTTCCGGTGTGTCAACCGTCATGTGGCGTTCCGTTCCGTCTTCTGCGCTCCATGACACATTAGCATGCTCTTTCCCGAAATCAGTCTCCCACACCCACCAGTCAATGCTGCCGAACCTGTCTTCACAGACTGTTTCCAGCGGATGTACGGAT
>JAGHSY010000073.1 GCA_018065615.1 Candidatus Colenecus caballi
TCTCGCGGCGGACACCCTTGCCTTTGGCTGTAACCTTCCCACTATCAGGGCGGTTTAGGGACTTTCACCCTTTAGAGTACGTTCGTGCTGGACGAACAAAGGAAAGCGGGGCTCGAATGAACCCCGCTTTTCCTTTAAATGCTTTTTTCGATATTCCAGACAAAAGCTCTCAGTCCCAGCTTTTCAGTTGCCTTGTCCATTTCATGGAGTTTGGAGAGCAGGCCATCGACCTTGTCGTCATCGACCATTGAAATGATTCCGGAACACATTGAAGGCCACGCATGGTTTCCGTAGTGCGGTTCACCTGTCTTCGAGCCCCTGCCCTGAAGCTGCTCCACCATGGAGAAGCCGCGGCAGTTGCTTGTGGTCAGCAGGTCTATGATACGTTCTGTATAGACCTGGTCAAATGCTATAAACAATGATTTCATAACTGTTCAATTTACTGTTATTTGTTGCGGGCAGTCTTGTCATGTATGAACTGGTCCTTGTTGGCGGCCCAGTATGCGGCAAGTTCAAGCTGCTTGCGGTGCTTGCGGCGGGCCTTCTTTATTCCGATGCCCTGACTGATACAGTACAGAGTGGGGACAAGGACAAGAGTCAGTACGGTTGACACTGTCAGACCGCCAATGACTGATATGCCCAGAGGACGCCACATGGCCGAGCCCTGACCATGGCTGAGAGCCATAGGTATCATACCCAGAATGGTTGTAAGGGTTGTCATGAGCACAGGACGCAGACGGCTGCGGGCTGCAGTCACAGTTGCGGTGATTGCTGACATGCCGCGCTCACGGCACAGTCCGGTAAAGTCAATGAGCACAATACCGTTCTTGACCACAATACCTATAAGCATGATGGCGCCCAGCAGACTCATAAGATTGAGTGTGGTTCCGGTAAGCCACAAGGCAATGAGCACGCCGCTCAATGCGAACGGGATTGAGAACATGATAATGAACGGCAGTGTAAGTGACTCGAACTGGGCGGCCATTACAATGAACACAAGCAGAATGATAAGCAGTGCAAGTGTTCCCATATCCTTGAACGAATCCTGCTGCTCCTCGTAGTCACCGGCAACCTGAACGGTAACGCCTTCAGGAAGCTGCATGCCGTCAATTATGGCCTGTCCGGCCTCGACGACCTCACTGAGGGCTGATCCGCCGGCAATCATACAGGTTACAGAGTTGATTCTCTGACGGTCCTTGCGCTGGATGGTAGGAGGAGTGAAAATCTCTTCCAGATGACCCAGGTCACGTACACGCACTGCACTGTTGCCTGAACCGTACAGCAGGATGTTTTCAATGTCATCAAGTTCTGTTCTGAATTCCGGAGCATAGCGTACCTTAATATAATATTCCTCACCGTCTTCACGGAAGTACGATGCTGTGGCACCGTTAATGCGGTTTCTCAGGAATGTGGCGGCAGTGGCAAGATTCAGACCGTGCTGCGCCAGCTTTTCACGGTCAAACACCACCTGATATTCAGGCTGGTACTGCTCACGGCTTATATAGGCCTCACCAACTCCTTCGACCTGCTTCATGGCTGCAAGAAGATCTGCTGCCACCTTGTCAGTGGCATCGAAATCATAACCGTAAATTTCAAACACGGCCGATGACTGGCTGCCCATGCTCATGCCGCCGCCGGCGGTTACCATGAAACGTTCAATCTCAGGACGTGCGTTAAGGTCTGCACGTACCTGGGCCACAACATCGTCCGATGATATGCTGCGTTCGTCCAATTCCTTAAGTGAAAGGGTAAATGATATGATATGCGTACCGTTGGACTGCATGGCAGCAAACGTATTGTTCTCATCGGCGGCACCCACACGGTAGTTGCAGGTTACAAGGTCATCGGCATAACGCTTCATCCACAGGTCTGACAGTTCGGCTGCCACCATCTTTGAACGGTCCGTATTGGTGTTCATAGGCATGTAGATGGTAGCGCTTATACGTGACTGCTCATCGGCCGGGAAGAATTCGGACTTCAAAGTCTTTGCAGAGAAAAGTGAAGCCACAAACAGCAGCAAACAGATGAGTACCACCCAACCGCGGTGACGTACTGCATGATTGATGCGGCGGCTGTACCAGCGGTCAAGGCCGTCCAACGCCTTCTGGATGGGGCTGTACAGTATTGTGTGCAGGCGGCTGCCCTTCTTTTCCAGCTTGAGCATGCGTGAGCAGAGCATTGGGGTCAGGGTCAGTGACACAATGAGTGAGATACCTATAATGATACACATCATGCCGCCCAGCTGCTTGAACATGACACCGGTCATGCCGCTGATCATGGTCAGCGGGAAGAACACTGCGAAAATTGTCAGGGTCGATGCCATGACGGATACGGCAACTTCATTGGTGGCGTGAATGGCGGCCTGTTTTGGTTCCGCACCGCGCTCAATGTGGGTGGTGATGTTCTCAAGCACCACAATGGTGTCATCGACCACCATACCTATGGCAATGGTAAGACAGCTCAGTGAAATGATGTTCAGAGAGCCGTCAGTCACGAACAGGTATATGAACGATGCAATGAGTGACAGCGGGATTGTAATGGCCACAACCACCGTAGCACGCCAGCGTCCGGTGAACAGATATACGACCAGAACGACGAACAGGAGCGCATAAATGATGGTTTCCGCCAGAGAATTGACGGTCATCATGATGTCTTTTGAACCATCATTGATGATTCCTATGTGAATGTCACTGGGCAGGTTCTTCTGCAGTTCGGGCAGGGTCTCGTTGACCTTGTTGCATATCTCTACGGTATTGGCGCCGGTCTGCTTCTGTATGATCATCATGGCACCCTGCTGACCGTTGTTGTATGACTCCTGGGCACGTTCCTGTGTGCGGTCGGATATGACGGCCACATCGGACAGATAGACGTTGCGGCCGCCGACTGATGCCACGACCAGATTCTTCATGTCAGTCGGGTCACGGAATTCGCCGTCAACGCGCAGGGCGAATGTCTCGTTACCTATATCCAGATTGCCTGAAGGTATGCTGCGGTTCTCCTGTCCTATGATTGAAGATATTGATTCGATGGTCAGGTTGTAGGCCTCAAGCTTTGCAGGATCGCAATAGACATAGATTTCACGCTGCGGGGCACCGGAAACCGATACGGTACCAACGCCGGGAATACGTGCCAGCGGGTTGACCACGCTTTCATCAAGTATCTTGTACAGTGCGCCCTGACTCTCGCCGGCCTGCACGGACAGCATCATGATAGGCAGCATGCTTGTATCGAACTTGAATATTATAGGTGACTGCACGCCGTCAGGCAGCGAATTGGTCACCATGTCCAGCTTGTCGCGGACATCGTTCGTAAGGTCATCAATGTCATGTCCGTATTCGAATTCAAGCTGGATTACCGATACGTTTTCCGATGACTTTGAAGTGATGTGCTTTATGTAACTGCAGCTGTTCAGGGTGTTCTCCAGCGGACGTGACACGTTGTTCTCTATGTCCGATGCGCTGGCGCCGTTGTAATATGTGAACACCATGATGGTGTTGGTCTCAATGTCAGGCAGCTGGTCAATTGGCAGTTTGGTGTATGAATACACACCGAACACCACCACAGCCACGAAACAGAGCGCCGTCAGAATTGGTCTTTTGACCGAACCTTCATATAAGCTCATTGTTTCCCTAAATTACTTTACTACTTCAACTTCCTTACCGTCAGTCAGACCTGCCTGACCGGCAATGACAATCTGTGCGCCGTTAGGCACGCCCGATACCAGTTCGTAACGGTCACCAAGACGCTGGCCCAGTTCGACCTTGCTGTAGCTGACCTTGCCGTCATTGTAAACGTAAACGTAACGGTCACCCGAACCTGTCATCTTGACAATGGCAATGTCAGGAACCACGACGTGGTTTTCTGTGCCAAGGTTCAGAGTGGCGCGTGCAAACATGCCGGGACGCAGTTTCAGGTCCCTGTTTTCCACAATGATCTCAACCGGGAAAGTGTGGGTCATTGATTCTATGGTCGGATAGATAAGTGACACCTTGCCCTTGAACTGCTCTGATGGATATGCATCAAGTTCAATTGACACTTCATCGCCCTTGCTCACCTTTGAATAGTACTGCTCCGACACGTTGACAGTCAGCTTGACAGGAGCAATCTTCTGGACAACAAGGATTGCCTGACCACCGTACAGATCACCGTTGTCATAGTTGCGGGCTGTAACCACACCGTCAATTGGGCTTTCAAGCCTGGTATTCTCCTTGAGGGTCTGATATGACTTGCGTGCCACTTCGACCTGAAGCTTCATGCTCTCCCATTCGGACTGTGAAACGCCGCCTATCTGATAGAGCTGGTCAATGCGGTTGTATTCCGTCTCAAGGTTCTTGAGCTGCATTTCCTGATTGCTAAGGTTTGTCTCATCCATCTCGACCAGAATCTGGCCCTTGCGGACCTGGTCACCTACCTCAACGTATATTTTCTTAATACGGGCCGGGCTGGCAGGAGCAATGTTGTTCTTGATCTCACCTTCAATTGTGGCTGAGTAGATCTGCAGCTGGTCAACAGGCTCTTCTTTTACAGTTGCCAGTTTGACTGTGGGTTTTGCAGCCGGTCCTGCCATCATCTGTGTGTCAGCGGTCTGCTTCTTCTGTCCGCATGATGCCAGCAGCGCCATGCAGAGAGCAATTCCTGAAATTCTGAATGCTTTCATATTATGTGTTTATTTGTTTTCGTCAATATAAAGTTTGTCTTCAACGCCAAGAACAAGGTCAAGATCGGCCTTGGCTGCCAGGTAGTTGTAGATTGACTGGCTGTAGGTAAGTTTGGCCTGAGTAAGGGAAACTTCGGAATTGTTCAGTTCCAGAATGGTACCCTTACCTATCTCATAGCGCTTGCCAGCTATCTCACGCCCCTTTTCAGCCTGCTGTATGGCCTCACGGTTGCTGGCTACCTGTTCGGCATTTGCGCTCATGTTGTCACGGTAGTTGCGGACCTGCATGCCCAACTGGCGTTCCGTGTAATCACGGTTCTGCGTCAACTGGCTTATCTGCAGTTTGGTGCTGCGCAACTTTGTGAAATTGCCCATTCTGAAGATTGGAATTGACAGTGACAGAACTACGCTTGAACTCTTAGCCCAGGTATAGTCACCAATTTTCCAGTTCTCATTGTACATGGACTGGAAAGCGTATGTTCCGGACAGAGCCATTGTCGGCAAGAAATTCATCTTCTGGACACGTAGCGTCTGGTTCAGCATGGTCTCACTCAGTGCCAGCTGACGCATATTGGTGTTGTTTTCAAGTGAAAAGTCCGATTTGTCCAGAGCCTCGACATAGAGCTGTTCCTCATAATCCTCAAGACTGCCTTCAATTTCGATTTCAGTATCGGCCTCAACACCCATTAGGACCAGGAGCTGGAGCTTGGCCATTGAAACGGCATTGCGTGCCTGAATGACGGTGGGGTTCATGCTGCGCAGTTGGACTTCGGCGCTGATCTTGTCATATTCACTTGTTCCGCCAAGCTTATACATCGAATTGACCAGGTCAAAGTTCTTCTGGGCCTGCTCATAACTTTTGCAGAGAACATCATAGCTGTCCTGAGCCAGAATCACCTGATAATAGGCCTTTGTGACCTGATTCACCAGATCAAGGCGTGAACTGCGGCTCTGCTCTATGGCATTCTCAAGATCACTCTTTGTCAGGTTCATTGTGGCATACACTGTCGGAGCGAATATGGGCAGACTTATCTGGAACTGGCCGTTCCATGTACTTGTGTTGTCCTTACCCATCTTGAACTCCATGTCATTCAGTTTCATGACAGCAGCAAGAACTGTGTACTGAATTGTACCGCTGAAATCAGCCGTAGGCAGCAGCGACTGCCATGCCTCATCCTTGCTGATTTTCTTAACCTCGATCTGCTGCTCGGCCACCTTGATTGTGGGGTTCTCACTTACTGCAATCCTGATAGCGTCATCAAGTGTCAGCTTCAGGACCTGACCGGACTCCTGGCCGGCTGCAGGAACAACCGCAAGAACGGCAGCCAGGGCCATCATGGCCCTACTGAAAAAACATTTTCTCATTCCTTACTGTTTATTTTATATCTGTACTTTTCAAGTTTCTCCATACCCTTTGGAGCGGCTATGCCGCGCAACAGCAGTACAATTGAATCATTAACAAGCTGTTCATACGGGTAATGCTTCTTCATTTCATCATCATTGGCCAGACGGCCCATGACCGTGAAAGCCTGCATGACCACATCCATGTTCACATCATCACGGAACACACCCTGCTTGACTCCAAGATCCATATATTCTCGGATTTGGGATCTGAAGGTTTCCATGTAACTCATGAAAATCTCCTTGAACTTCGGGTATTTGTCCAGACTGTCAAAGAATATGCGGTTTGTATTGTGTGATTCTGCTATGACAATCTCAATGTAACGGAGCATGACTGAAAGTATGTCTCCCTCCTCTTCTATTTCCCGGGCCGTCTTTTCCGTCATGAACCTGGAATGGGCTTCCATGCATTCAGTAAGAAGCTGCTCCTTGTTCTGGAACATTTCATACAGAGTGCGTTTGGATATGGACAGACTTGATGCAATGTCATCCATACGGACGGCCAGGTAACCATCCTTGAGAAACATCTCCAATGCGGTATTCACCACAATGGGACGAAGTTCTTCCCTATTTGTTACATTAAATGTCATGCAGTCCTGCTGTTTCGGACTGCAAAGATACGTGAAAACTCAAGACATTATTAAAAGTTTTCCGATGAGAATGGCACATTTAGCCATTTTTAGCATTTGTGCACAATGGGGACGGTCCTTGCACAACGGGGACAGTCCTAGGGTGTTAAGTTAACTTTAATCTTTTTTCTCGGTTTTTGCCGACAATTCCATCCAATTATTCTTACAAAAATGACAAAATTGTCGGCTTAAATATTT
>JAGHSY010000109.1 GCA_018065615.1 Candidatus Colenecus caballi
CAATGAAGAACCGCCGTATGCCGAACGGCACGTACGGTGGTGTGAGAGGTCGGAAAACGAAAGTAGGAAGAAAACTACTTCGTTTTCCTCCTACTCGATTCGGCTCAGTCGCAAAAGTATGGGGCTGGCGTTTTGCCAAACTTGCAGCCAGAAAGCTCCCAAGGCCGATTCCTTGCAAGTTTGGCATCGATACAGCCACAAAAGCCGCTTTTCGTTACCAGACTTGCACAAAAAACGCACTACAAACTTTCCGGCTGCAGGATTGGCAAACGTTTGGTGGGCGCAGAAGTCCAGAATGGGGATTCGCTCCCTAACCTTGCCGTCCAGCCGGCTTCAATGCACGTTCCCGCCATTTCTTGGTACCACAAATCCTTGCTGTAGCGCTTATGGTGGTACCAACCCCGTCATTTTTGCATGGTTGGTACCACCACAAGCTGTACAACGGCAATTCCCGGTACCAGGAAATGGCAAAAGGCACAAATCCGTAATATTCAGTTTGACGCACACGGCACAACGGATTGAATCTGATAATGGAATCAATGTTTTCCCCTGCAAATTTCCGCTGATCCGAGACTATGCTTTGCTCCACTGTTTTCGACTGAGCCGATTTTATTCACCAATCCGTTTGAAAACATAAAAAAGATGTATCTTTGGCGTAGCAACAATTTATATGCTTATGAAAATTATGAAGCACTTTCTGGCAGCTTTCATGATGATGACTGCAGTCAGCGTATGGGCGGTGGAACCCATAGAAATCAAGATCTGGCCGAATGGCGCACCCAACAGTAACGGATCTACCAAAGAGAAACCTGCATCGAACAACCAGGCATGGGACTTTGAGCCTGTTCTGACAATCTGGCCTGCTGAGAATCCCAACGGACTTGCTGTCCTCGGACTTCCGGGCGGCGGATATTCTGTCCTGTCAAACACTCACGAATGCAAGCAGTTCAACACATATTACAATGAGCAGGGCATTACCTTTGCATGTCTGGACTACCGTATGCCGGGCGGACACAAGGATGTTCCCCTGAGTGATGTCCAGCAGGCAATGCGCATTCTGCGTGAACATGCTGAAGAGTGGGGTTTCACAAAGCTTGGTGTCATGGGTGCCAGCGCAGGCGGTCATCTGGCTTCAACGGCAGCTACTCACTATGTTGACGATGCGACCAAGCCCGATTTCCAGATACTTTTCTATCCGGTCATCTCAATGGATATGGAAATCACACATCAGAGTTCACGTGAACTGCTTCTTGGCCAGAATCCAAGTGAAGAGGACGTGCTTCTGTTCAGCAATGAGAAGCAGGTGACCAAAGATACTCCAAAGGCATTCATCATTGCCTGTGAGGATGATTTCCTTGTTCCGGTTGAAAACAGCATACGCTATTATCAGGCCCTTGTCAAGAACAGGGTTCCGTCAGCCATGCATCTCTACCCCAAGGGCGGTCACGGCTTTGGCGCCGGTATGAATTTCGGTTATGCCGAGCAGTGGCGTGACGAACTCAAGCAGTGGTTCAAGAACGAAATCCTGAATGAAGGCGGTAACGGCGGCGGCTTTGGCGGCTTTGGCGGATTCGGTGGCGTTGGCGGCGGATTCCCGGGGGGCGGTTTTGGCGGCGGCAACCGGTAAGCGCCATTTGGGTTTTGTTACACAGGGCAGACGCTTTTGCGCCTGCTCTTTTTTTGTGCTCTTCTTGCTTGTGTGGCCCTTTTTAACTAAATTTGCTCACTTATTATATTTATATTGAAATTTATCTTACTATTCAATGAAATACGCACTGGTAACCGGCGGGTCTCGCGGACTGGGAAGGGCCATCAGCCTCAGACTGTCCGGGCAGGGATACCCAGTCATCATAAACTACAAGTCGAATTCCGATGCTGCCCAGGAGACAAAGCGTCTCATTGAGGAGCAGGGCGGACAGGCAGAGCTGCTTCAGTTTGACGTATCGGACAAGCAGCAGGTGGAAAAGGCCATTGACGCATGGATGGAAGCGCACCCGGAGGACTATGTGGCCGTTCTGGTCAACAATGCGGGCATACGGCGGGACAACCTGATGGTTTTCATGCAGGATGATGACTGGAACAGCGTGCTCAATACCAATCTGAACAGTTTCTTTTACATAACCCGACGCCTCCTGAAGGGGATGATGACAAAGCGCTGGGGCAGGATAATCAATGTGGCATCCCTGTCAGGCCTCAAGGGACTGGCGGGTCAGACCAACTATTCTGCCGCAAAGGCTGCTCTTATTGGCGCCACCAAGGCTCTGGCTCAGGAGGTGGCCCCGCGCAAGATAACGGTCAATGCGGTGGCTCCCGGATTCATTGCCACTGACATGACCAGTGAACTGAATGAAGATGAACTCAAGAAGATGATTCCTGTGGGCCGTTTCGGCAAGCCCGAAGAGGTTGCCGCAGCAGTGGCATTCCTGGCCCAGGAGGACGCTTCATATATAACCGGCAACGTCATTTCAATCAATGGCGGCCTTTACACTTAACTTGGAGACTGTATGAAAAAACTGTTATTTGCAATCGCAATGCTGGCAGTGCCGGCATTGGTTTCAGCTCAGAACAATGTTGAAGGTGTGCGTGTTCCAAGCGGATACCAGGCGCACATAGAGTATTCGAATGTGTTTTTCCTGAATGACGGCAAGACCGGCATGTCCCTGACCACGACCCACGGTTTCTTCTACACCAGCAATATGCATGTGGGCCTTGGTATCGGCGTCATTGTTGCACCACAGGAAACTTATGTGCCCGTGTTCACATCGGCCAAGTATATTTTCCAGCCGGTTGGAAAGAAGGTTTCACCGACCGTGCAGATGCGTCTGGGCTCATTTTTCAATGAAGGAGCAAAGCCTTATGCGGACCTTGCATTCGGTTTCAGATTCGCATCGGAGCGTGATTTTGCATTCTCAATTCTCCTGGCCGGTTCATATTATGCCCCGTTCGATGTGGAGGATTGGGTCTATGATCCTGCAACGGACCGCAGCAACATGACCGTTGAAGAACGTAACCTGTCATGCATTTCACTGCGTGTGGGTATTGAATGGTAAGATATGGGTAGGGTAGTAATTACAGGAACAGGAATCTGGAGTTGTCTTGGACAGACTCTGGACGATGTGCGCCAGTCGCTTTTTGAAGGGCGTTCCGGCATAGGCACTGATCCCGAACGTAGGGAGTACGGTTACCGCTCAATCCTGACTGGCATTGTTCCGCAGCCGGCACTGAAGGGGCTGCTGGACCGTCGTCTGCGTGCAGGCATGTCACAGGAGGCCGAATATGCGTTCATGGCATCGGCTCAGGCATTCAAGAATGCGGGCATTGATGACGATTACCTGCTGCAGAATGAGGTCGGTGTCATTTTCGGCAACGACTCCAGCGCAAAGCCGGTCATTGAGACTGACCAGCGCATGCGTGAGTACAAGGATTCGGCCATGGTGGGTTCGGGACTGATTTTCCAGTCCATGAATTCGACCGTGAACATGAACATGAGCACCATTTTCCACCTGCGCGGAGTGAATTTCACACTGAGCGCCGCATGCGCCAGCGGTTCACACGCAATAGGAATAGGGTACATGATGATACAGCAGGGCCTGCAGGAAATGGTTCTGTGCGGAGGCGCTCAGGAGACCAACTACCTGTCAATGGCGTCGTTCGATGCCCTTTCGGCCTTTTCGGTCCGTATGGACGAACCTGCAAAGGCGTCACGTCCGTTTGACCGCGACCGTGACGGACTGGTTCCCAGCGGCGGCGCTGCGGCTCTGGTGCTTGAGGACTACGACCATGCAGTAAGGCGCGGTGCGCACATCATTGCCGAGGTCTGCGGCTACGGCTTCTCGTCAAACGGCAGCGGCGGCATATCACAGCCCAATTCCGATGCGTCATACCTGGCCATGGTACGCGCCATGAAGGCCGCAGGCGTCACGCCCGATGACATTGACTACATAAACGCACATGCCACATCGACCCCACAGGGTGACATGTATGAGGCCGTTGCGCTGGCACGTCTGTTTGAAGGACGCCGTGCCCTGATAAGTTCCACCAAGTCAATGACGGGTCACGAATGCTGGATGGCCGGCGCAAGTGAAATTGTCTATTGCACGCTCATGATGGAGAACGGCTTTGTGGCTCCGAACATCAATTTCGAGAATCCTGACGAATATTCCGCAAAACTGAACATTGCCGCTGAAACAAAGCAGACGGAACTCAAGACAGTCCTGTCCAACTCATTCGGCTTTGGCGGCACCAACAGCGCACTTGTAATCAAAAAGATATGAACCTTTCACCCGCATTACAGAAAGCATATACAAAGGACACCATGAAGGCCGGTGACGCCCAGCGTCTGGCCGAATTCATTGCGTGGGGTCCGGTCATTTTCCAGGCATCGCGCCTCATGGTCAAGTTCGGAATTCTGGACCTGCTGCGTGACAGCACAGAAGGAATGACAGAAGAAGAACTGGTAAAGGCTACCGGCCTGTCAGCATACGCAGTCAAGGTGCTGCTTGAGGCATCGCTTTCGGCCGGTACTGTCATTGTCAACCCTGAGACCGACCGTTTCAGCATGACCAAAACGGGCTTTTTCCTGCTGACAGACAAGGCTACACGCGCCAATATGGACTTTAACCATGACGTGAACTATGAAGGCTGGTTCAGGCTGGAGGAGTCGCTCAAGGAAGGCCGTCCCGCCGGTCTGGAGCACTTTGGCAGCTGGCCTACGGTCTATGAAGGCCTGTCGCAGCTGCCCGAACAGGTAAAGAAGAGCTGGTTCGGCTTTGACCATTTCTATTCCGACAGTTCTTTTGAAGAGGCCCTGAAGATTGTGTTCGATGAACACGAAACCAAGTCACTTGTCGATGTGGGCGGCAATACAGGCCGATGGGCAATGCGCTGCGTGGGTTACAGCGATGACGTCAGGGTTACAATCATGGACCTTCCGCAGCAGCTGGAAATGATGCGCAGTCAGACGGCAGGGCAGAAGGGCGCCGACCGCATTGAAGGATACGGAATAAACCTGCTTGACAGGAACGCCGCGTTCCCGCAGGACCGCCATTTTGATGCCATCTGGATGAGCCAGTTCCTGGACTGCTTCAGTGAGGACGAGATACTGTCAATCCTGCAGCGCGCCGTGAAGGCAATGGACAGCGGCACACGCCTCTACATTATGGAGACATTCTGGGACCGCCAGCGCTATGAGGCTGCAACACTGTGTCTTACAATGACAAGTCTGTACTTCACCGCAATAGCCAACGGCAACAGCAAGATGTACCATTCGGACGCAATGGAGCGCCTTGTCAACAAAGCCGGAATGAAGGTCGAAAGGATATATGACATAATGGGCCAGGGCGGCCACAGCATTATGGTCTGCACTAAAGAATAATACACAATATGGAAAGAAGCGAAATTGAAGCCAAGGTCCGTAATTTCATGATTGAGGACCTGGAGATTGATGAGGAGAAGATTGCTCCCGATGCACTGCTAAAGAAGGATCTGGGCATTGACAGCCTTGATTTCATTGACATTGTGGTCATTGTGGAGAAGACCTTCGGAGTCAAGATCAAGAGTGAGGAAATGGCTGGAGTGAAGACTTTCAGCGCATTCTGTGACTATCTGGAGACAAAGCTTGGCTGAAGAGAGACAGTGGAAAGGCCGGACTGACGGACTCCCCTGGATGATCCGTTGCCTGGTGGCCGTGATGCGTGTGGTTGACCGCCGCGTCATATACTGCTTCATGGCCCTGATTGTGCCTTTCTACATGCTTTTCAACCACAAGGGCTACATCTCCATCTACCGGTTCTTCCGCCGGCGTTTGGGCTTCGGACCGCTCAAGTCGTTCTGCAAGGTCTATGCAAACCATTTCCGTTTCGGCCAGGTAATAATTGACCGTTACGCCGCCTACGCGGGCAAGAAGTTCAGCTACACCATTGACGGTAATGAGCTGTTTCTCAAACTCATGGAGTCCGATGGCGGATTCGTGCAGCTCAGTTCGCATGCAGGCAGTTTCGAGATGGTTGGCTACGGCCTGACATCGGACCTTAAGAGGATAAACGGACTGCTGTTTGCGGGTGAGAGCCAGGTCATGAAGGATTTCCGCCGCAGCATTCTGGCAAGTCACAACATTGGCCTGATTGAGGTTGACGGCACAATGTCACACATCTTTGCCATGAATGCGGCGCTTGACCGCGGTGAGATTGTGAGCATGACCGGTGACCGCCTGCTGGGTTCGCCCAAAGCCCTGAAATGCATGTTCATGGGGGCCGAGGCAAAGTTTCCCATGGGGCCGTTTGCACTTGCCGTACAGAAGGAGGTGCCCATGCTGGCAATGTTCGCCATGCGTGAGAACGCCCGCAGCTACAAGGTCTTTGTGCGCCGCATAGAGTCCGATGCAGAGCTGCCGCTCCGTGCCCGCATGACGGCCATGGCGCAGCGCTTTGCCGCAGAACTTGAAGAGATTGTAAGACTATATCCCACACAGTGGTTCAACTATTATGACTTCTGGGCTTGAGAACATAAATGTGCTTGACCTGCTGCCGCAGCGTCCGCCTTTCGTCATGATTGACCGTCTGGTCCATTATGATCCGGTGGTCACCGTCAGCATGCTGGAAGTGCGTAAGGACAACATTTTCGTTGATGACGGACTGTTTTCCACAGCCGGTCTCAATGAGAACATTGCCCAGACCTGCGCCGCCAGGATGGGATACATCAGCCTGTCAAGGAATGACCGCGTCAAGCTTGGTTTCATTGGAGCAGTAAGCAATTTTCATGTGCTCCGCTGTCCGGCTGTGGGGCAGGTCCTTACCACACGCATAGAAGTGATTGAGGAAGTGTTTCAGATAACGCTGGTCCACGCCACCGTATGCTGCGGTGACGAACTGCTTGCTGAAACAGATTTGAAGATAGCATTGGAAGACTGATATGGCAGAATTGAAGATTAGCGTTCCGTTGAAGATCCGTTTCAGTGAAGTGGATTCCATGCGCATTGTCTGGCACGGACACTATGCCACCTTTTTTGAAGACGCACGTGAGGCGTTCGGCAGACAGTACGGGCTTGGATATCTGGACGTTTACGGCCAGGGTTACTACACGCCGCTGGTCGAACTGTCTGCAAAGTACAAAAAGCCCATAATGTATGACATGGAGCCGGTCGTGACAATAACTTACCGCCCGACCGATGCGGCAAAGATTGTGTTCGACTATGAGATAACGGACCCCAGGGACGGTGAGGTGCTTGCAACCGGCCATTCCGTACAGGTATTTATGGATATGGACTACCGGCTGGTTTGGGCCAATCCTGAGTTTTATGAGAACTGGAAGAGGAAATGGAACGTCTAGTGCAGTGTATCGCGGATAATGTGGTCTCACCGCTGGGACTTGATTCGGCATCGAACTATCAGAGTGTCAAGGCCGGAAAGAGCGGCCTGCAGCACTATGAGGGTATTGCCATGTCAAAGATAGACCGCATGGCAGTTGACGTGGCCTGCAAAAGGCTGGACATTCCGTCAGACCGTTATACGTTCTTTGAAAAGATTCTTCTTGTAAGTTCGGTTCAGGCTGTAAGGAATTCGGGTATTGACGCTTCAAGTGAGCGTGTGCTGTTCATAGTTTCCACAACCAAGGGCAACGTAAGTCTGCTGGGCAGTCCGGCCGGATTCCCGGGTGAACGTGTGCTGCTTGGCGTGGCAGCGCGTCAGGTATCGGACTTCTTTGGAAACCCCAACAGCCCGCTGGTGGTGTGCAACGCGTGCATTTCAGGCGTGTGCGCCCAGATTGAAGCCATGCGCGCCCTGAAGAGCGGCAGGTATGACTATGCGGTTGTAATGGGGGCCGATGAGCAGTCGCAGTTCATTGAGTCCGGCTTCAAGTCGTTCAAGGCTGTCAGTGACGATTTCTGCCGTCCGTTTGACAGGGACCGCAAGGGGCTGAACCTGGGCGAGTGTGCCGCTACGGTGGTTCTGAAGGCATCGGACTCAGTGCCTGATGACTGCTGGGAACTGGTGACGGGCGCCATACGCAATGACGCCAACCACATTTCCGGTCCGTCACGTACGGGCGAGGGCAGTTACCTGGCCCTGATGGAGACGCTGCGCTGCTGCCGTCCGGAAGACCTTGCCTTCGTGAACGTTCACGGGACAGCGACAGCATATAATGATGAAATGGAATCCATAGCCCTTTACCGGGCCGGACTGACTGATGTTCCGGTGACAGGACTGAAGGGCTATTACGGACATACAATGGGTGCGGCAGGCATAATGGAGAGCATTCTTTCCATGTATGCCGTAAGGGACCATACGGTTCTGGCCACCCGCGGATTTGCCGTGCAGGGTACCACATATCCTGTAAGTGTAAGTCCGGAATTGAGAGTGACAGACGGAAGGCAGTTCATAAAGCTGCTGTCCGGATTCGGCGGCTGCAATGCAGCTTTGTTGTACAGACTGAACGGCACATGGTAAAGGATTATGTAATACTGGAATCGGACCGCGCTGTTGTGAACGGGCGCGTTCTTGAGCATGAGACTGCAGGCAGTGCCATGCTTGCCGAACTGTACCGTGCCCACATAGCTGACTGGCCAAAATTCTTCAAGATGGACACCTTGAGCAAGGTGGGTTTTGTGGCCAGTGAACTGCTGCTCAAAGAATTGGGCGAAACACGCCACGAAGGCGAAGAGTTTGTTCAGAGCCGCGCCGTGGTACTATTCGGCACTACGGCATCGCTTTGCGCAGACAGAAACTATCAGGAAACCATCAGTGACAGGGACAATTACTATCCCAGTCCGGCTCTTTTTGTGTACACTCTGCCCAACATTGTGACGGGCGAAATTGCAATACGTAACCACTACCGCGGCGAGACATCGTTCTATGTCGTTGAGAAGGCCGATGCCGCACAGATGGCGTTCCACCTGTCATGCGCATTTGCCGATACGGTTACGGAAAGTGTGCTTGCCGGTTGGGTGGACAGCCGTCACAATGATGATTTCCAGGCCTTCTTCACACTGGTCAGACGTGATGAACTGGAAGGGCTTGAAGACAGACTCAAGACAATAATGGACAATTTAAATATTTGAAAAAGACTATGGAAGAAATGATTCTCAAACTGAAGCAGGAGATTATTGAAGTTCTCAACCTTGAAGACGTGCAGCCGTCAGACATTGACAATGACGCACCTCTGTTCGGCGAGGGTCTGGGTCTCGACTCGATTGACGCCCTTGAACTGATTGTGCTCATGGAGAAGAACTACGGCATCAAGCTGCAGGATCCTGCAAAGGGCAAGGAGATATTCAAGTCAGTCAACGTGATGGCTGACTACATTCAGAAGAACCGCACAAAGTGATATGAGACGTGAACCGGTGCTGATTACGGGCTGCGGCATAACCTGTGCCATAGGTCTGGACAAGAGTCAGGTGCTGGAGTCCCTGCTGGCAAACCGCACAGGGGTGGGGCCCATAAGGTATCTGAAGACCGGCCACACCGAATTTCCGGTGGGCGAGGTCAGTATGTCCGATGAGGAGATGGAGCGTGCCATGGGCATAGCTCCCGGCACTCCGACAACCCGTACGGCACTGATGGGCATGATGGCCATGCACGAGGCTCTGGCTCAGGCTGGCCTTTCCAAGGATGACCTGAACGCAGTTGGCTTTGTTGACGGTACGACGGTCGGCGGCATGGACAAGAGCGAGCAGTATTATCTGGATTTCATTGGGAACGACAGCCGCAACGCGTACATAAGCACGCATGACTGCGGGTCCTGTTCGGAGATGATAGCTGACCGTTTCGGCCGCTTCAAGTTCATCACGACCATATCGACCGCTTGTTCATCGGCCGCAAACGCCATTGAACTGGCTGCAGACATGATACGTCTGGGAGAGGCCGATATTGTTGTGGCAGGCGGGAGTGAGTGCATTACCAAGTTCCACCTGAACGGCTTCAATTCCCTGATGATTCTGGACCATGGGCAGTGCCGTCCGTTCGATGCGCGCAGAGCCGGTCTGAACCTGGGCGAGGGGGCTGCCTTTATTGTGCTGGAGTCGGCGCGTTCTGCCGCAAGGCGTGGCGTGAAGCCTGTAGCACAGCTGTCAGGCTATGGAAACGCATGTGACGCATTCCACCAGACGGCTTCGTCACCGGACGGAGAGGGCGCGTATAGGGCAATGATGAAGGCTCTTGACGATGCTGGTCTCAGGCCGCAGGACATTGACTACATCAACGCGCACGGAACGGGAACGCCCAACAATGACCTCAGTGAGAGCCAGGCCATGAAGCGCGTGTTCGGTGAATGCCTGCCGCAGGTGTCATCGACAAAGTCACTGACGGGACATACCACCAGCGCATCGGGCTCAATAGAAACGGTGATATGCATACTTGCGCTGCAGAACGGTTTCACCCCGGCCAACTATGCCTTCGAGCAGCCGGACAACGGCGTCATTGTTCCCAACATGAATCTGGAACCTGAGCGTGAAATGAAGCATGTCCTTTGTAATTCATTTGGATTTGGCGGTAATGATTCATCATTGGTAATTAGCAATGTATCAGAGTATTGACATACTTTCAGTAAAGCAGATTTCCATTCAGCAGCCGCTTTGTGAGGAATGGATGGAGACCCCGCTCACCTATACCGGTGACTTTGTCCGTGCCATCGATCCTGATTTCAGGCAGTTCGTTTCACCGGCCGAGGCAAGGCGTCTCGGCAAGTTGCTCAAGCGTGCTCTTGCCACGTCCTTATCGGCCTTGAGTGAAGGGGGGATACAGAATCCCGATGCAATAATTACCGGAACCGGATTCGGCAGCATTGAGAACACGGAACTGTTTCTGGACGCGCTGGTGCGTGAGGGTGAACAGATGCTCAAGCCTACGCAGTTCATGCAGTCCACGCACAATACGGCATCGTCACTTGTGGGAATCAATACCAGGAGCCACGGCTACAACTCCACATACTCGCAGAAAGGCCTTTCATTTGACAGCGCCCTGTATGACGCATGGCTGCAGTTCCGTCTTGGCAAGATAGAGAACGCTCTTGTGGGCGCCCATGATGAGATGTCACCCGTCTTTTCCGGGTTTGTAAGCAAAGCCGGACATGTAAAGAAAGGTGAGATATGCAGTGAGGCGGCCGTATCGGCGCTTCTTGAGGCCGACAGCGGCAAACCGGCCATGTGCACTCTCAAGTCAGTTCAGATACTCAACAGGCCGACAGCGCAGGAACTCTCAGATGTCATGGCAGGGATAAAGGCCGATGCTATAATAACCGGACGCAGCGGCAACCCTGAGAACGATTCGTGGTATTCGTTCCTTGGAAACGAAGTTCCGCAGTGCAGCTACAAGCCCCTGTTCGGCGTGAACTTCTCGTCATCGGCCTTGGGGTTCTATACTGCCGCATGCAGTCTGAAGGCAGGAAGGATACCGTCTGTCATGAACGCCGGCAAAGGGCCTGTTCCGTGCCGCAGCATACTGCTTGTCAACGTGGTTGAAGGCCGTCATTACTCATTTACAGTACTTGAAGCCGTATGTGGAAAATAATACCTTTCTCATTGCTGCAGAGCCTTTTACTGGCTGCCGGACAGCTTATGCTCAAGTTCGCGATGAACAACATGAGCCCGTACACCGGTTTCTGGCGTTTCATTGGCCATGAAGTGACCAACTGGTGGTGGCTGGGCTGCGGTGTGACAATGGGCGGTGCCACGGTGCTCTGGCTGTACATTATTAAGAATTTCCCGTTCAGCATAGCATATCCTCTAAGCTGCCTGAGCTTTGTGTTCGGCATGATAGGGGCCATGCTGTTCCTGGGCGAACAGATACCGCTGGGCCGCTGGGTGGGCATCGGACTTATTCTGGTCGGCGCGGCATTCATAAGCAGGTGATATGAAGAAATATATTGCAATACTGGCGGCAGTGCTTCTGCTCGCGGTCGGGACCGTAAAGGCCGATGATGTGCGCATTGAGACCATAATCAGCGCGTGCAGTGACATGAAGTCCATGAAGTGTGACTTTACTGAGACCAAGCGTGTGCCGCTTCTTGAGGATGAGCAGTTTTCAAAAGGATACATGCTGTACGTGCAGCCGTCAAGGCTGAAATGGGCCTATACAGAGCCGAATACAGTGTCTTTGGGCGTTGACGGTGAGACTGTCACCATTGACGGCACTGATGTGTCAGGTGACGGCAGCCGCATATTCCAGGGCATTGCAGGCGTAATGCTGGGCTGCATGTCGGGCCAGTGTCTCAAGGACAGCCGCATGTTCAAGGTGAGCATGTCCGATGCTGACGGGCTCTGGATTGCAACAATGATTCCGGTGCGCCGTGACATGAAGAAGATGTTCCAGCAGATAGTTCTGAGTTTCAGTTCCGAAACCGGACTGTTGGAGAAGATTGACATGACAGAAACTGGCGGCGGAAACACCGTCATTGAGATATGTAATGTACAGCTGAACGGCAACTATGAAGCTGAGTGGTGATTTCTTTAATGTGGACAGTGCTGACGGACAGCGTTTTACGGTTACACTGAACGCTGACCACTACATTTACAGGGCACATTTTCCGGGCCACCCGGTGACCCCGGGCGTATGTCTTGTCCAGATGGTCCAGGAACTGCTTGCACAGTCTCTTGGCTGCGGGCTTTTCCTAAGGACTGTAAAGAACGTCAAGTTTGTCAGCATTGTGTCTCCGCTCACAGATGCAAAGATTGCCGTCAACGTAACAAAACTGAATGTTGATGAAGGTCAGGTGACAGCCCAGGCGCAGATTGTAAGCGCTGCGGACAGTGCGCGTCTGTTTGCAAAGATGTCACTTGTATTTGAAAGGATATGAACCGATACTGCGTCATAATACCCACATACAACAACGGCGGCACTGTTACAGATGTCTTAGACCGTGCGCTGAAGGTGTGCCCGGACGTGTTTGTGGTCGATGACGGCAGTACGGACGGAACCGAGGTTGAAGGCGTGACGCTTCTCAGACATGACAGGAACCGCGGCAAGGGTTGTGCCCTGAAGACCGGTTTCAAGGCAGCATCGGCCGCCGGATTCACCCACGCCATTACCCTTGATGCTGACGGACAGCATTTCCCCGAGGATATTCCCGCTCTAGTGGAGGCATCGGACCTGAATCCCGATGACTTCATTATAGGACTGAGGAATCTGACAAGTGACAACATGCCGCGTCAGAATACTGCAGCCAACCGTTTTTCAAATTTCTGGTTCCGCCTGCAGACAGCACAGAAACTGGAGGACACGCAGTCAGGTTTCCGCATTTACCCGCTTTCAGGGCTGCACGGACTTGGACTGCTGACATCAAGATATGAGGCCGAACTGGAACTCATGGTGTTTGCCGCATGGCACGGGGTACGGATGAGAGGCGTTCCGGTGCGCGTCTGGTATGCCCCGGACGGCGAAAGGGTGTCACATTTCCGTCCGTTCCGTGACTTTTTCAGAATTAGTGTGCTGAATTCGGTGCTCTGTTTCGGCGCCCTGTTTGTGGGGCTGCCGCTTGGTCTGTGGCGTAAGATAAAGGGATAGGGTATGGTGCAGTTCTTCCTTAAGATATATGACCGGCTTGTGGGCCGCAGGCGCCTGGCGGCGGTTCTTGTTACCGTCATCATGCTGCTGTGCGCCGTCTCCATCTGCCGTCTCCACTATGAGGAGGACATTGCCCGTTTCCTGCCAATTGACACGCGTGACAGCCGTCAGACAGAATTCATGGAGAGTCTGTCACAGCAGAACCGGGTGGCTGTCATTTTCCGTGGCACGGATACAGAAGACGTGATTGGAACCATGGACCGCTTTGAGGAGCTGTGGTTTGAGTATGACACGCTTGAAATGGTGCCGGACATGAGTGCTGTGGCCGATGAGAGCATGGCGCTGGAGCTTATACAGTTCGTACAGGAGCATTACGCCAGTTTCCTTTCCAAGTCCGATTATGACAGAATGGATTCGCTCCTTTCACAGCCCGGATACGTGGAAAGCCAGCTTGAGGCGGACCGCCGTTCGCTGCGGATGATGACCGGCAGCTTTACAAAGAACACCATACCTTATGACCCTTTGAATCTGTTCTCGCCCATACTGCTCCGTCTGGCCGATGTTGGCGGAAACGGCGGATACCGCATGGAGGACGGCCATATTATGCATGCCACTGAGCCTATAGGATTCCTGTTCTTTGAATCACCTTTCGGTCAGAGCGAGTCAAACCGCAACTCAGATCTTGTAAGACTGGTGGAGACGGTAGCTGCAGCGGCCGGTACTGGAATTTCTGTGGTGGGCGCACCGGTTATTGCGGTCACAAACGCACAGCGCATAAAGACGGACAGCACAGTTGCGGTGCTGCTGGCTGTCATAGGCATATTCCTTGTGCTGTGGTTCTCGTTCAGGCGCATTGGAGACATGCTGTGGATAGCATTCACGCTGCTGTTCGGCGCTGTGTTCTCACTGGGAACAATAGGAACGTTCAAGGACAGCATTTCGGTCATTGTCATAGGACTTGGTTCCATTATTGTTGGCATTGCAGCCAACTATCCGCTGCATTTCCTGCATTCGCTGCGCGACACGGGTGACAGCCGCCGCACGCTCAAGGAGATGGTCACACCGCTTCTGGTGGGAAATATCACGACCGTAAGCGCTTTCCTGTGCCTTATTTTCCTCAAGGCCCAGGCCATGCATGACCTGGCGCTGTTCGGGTCGTTCATGCTGGTGGGCACCATACTGTTCACGCTGATCTTCCTGCCTGTTCTGGTCAGGCCGCGCATTACGCAGGCATCGGACTGCGGTCAGGAAAAGGCAGACATCAAGACCAATGTGGCTGGCCGCTGGATTTCACGCGCCGTGATTCTGATAACCGTTGCAATGCTGGTCTGGGGCGGGACCGCAGGGTTCGACACCAACCTGAACCACATAAACTACATGACGCGGCAGCAGGCTGAAGATCTGGAGCTGCTGTCATCGGGCATTGATACTGAGTCCATGAGCCAGACGGCCGTGCTTGCGTCAATGCTGCCACAGGAGACCGGTGACTGGCTGGAGTTCTGGAACGCACACCGTGACATTGTCACAGAACTGGCGGAGAAGAGCCGTGACTACGGGTTCACGGCATCGGCCTTTGATCCGTTCATAAGCGCTACAGGGCAGGAGCCCGATATATTGACGCGTCAGGACCTTGTCCCGGAGAGCATGAGCAGCGTCATGGCGGCTCTTGTAGAGTCTCTGTCCGATGATTTCAACATGGTGCTGTTCATGTGCGGATTCATTGTGTTCGTGTTCCTGTGGATATCATTCTCAAGTCTGGAACTGGCGCTGCTGTCTTTCCTGCCGCTGACTGTGGGCTGGATATGGATTCTGTGCCTTATGAACATGCTGGGCATACAGTTCAACATTGTGAGCATAATTCTGGCCACATTCATTTTCGGTCAGGGTGACGACTATACCATATTCATTACCGAGGGTCTGATGCACGAATATGCTTATGGTGTCAGGACGCTGGACGACCGCCGCCGCAGCGTCATAATATCGGCCGTGATAATGTTCATTGGCATTGGCACCTTGATTCTGGCAAAGCATCCGGCCATGCGTTCTCTGGCCGAGATTACAATCCTTGGCATGCTGGCAGTGGTAGTCATGGCGCATTACCTGCCGGAATGGTTGTTCGGGTGGCTGACCATGAAGAAAGGGCGGCTGCGTGAAATGCCTGTAACACTGGCGCGCCTTGGCCGTACGGTATTTGCGTTCGCCTTTCTTATACTGTCGGTTCTTGTGGTCACCCCGGTGGCCGTCATTCTGTTCCTGGGCCGCAGGACAGAACGTAAGGAACGCTGGCTGCACGGTGTGCTGTACCGGTTCTCGAATCTTGTAATACGCCGTGTGCCCGCAGTGAAGTTCACCCTTGACAACAGTGTGGCTGAGACTTTTGAAAAACCGGCGGTGATAATAAGCAACCACCAGTCACATCTGGACCTTATGTGTCTGCTCATGCTCAGTCCCAAGATGGTGGTCATAACCAATGACTGGGTATGGCGCAACCCCATATACGGCGCTCTGATACGCCGTGCCGAATTCATTCCGGCGGCTGATGGCATTGACCGTTACATGCCGCAGTTGCGCAGCCTGGTGGAGCGCGGATATTCCATTGTGGTGTTCCCAGAGGGCACACGGTCTGAAGACTGCAGCATTCTGCGCTTCCACAAGGGCGCTTTCCATATGGCAAAGGAACTGGGACTGGACATAGTGCCCGTATGTCTGCACGGCGTTGGACATGTGCTGCCAAAGATGGACTTCATGCTGCGCCCGGGCCATATTGCAGTCAAAGTTGGCAGGCGTGTTGCCTTTGACGATTCTGATGCCCGTGAGCAGACAAAGTCCTGGCACAGGTTCTACATTGACTGGTATGCCCGCATGTGCCGCGAGTGTGAGGACGCTGAATACTGGAAGGAGTACATACGCCACCAGTATCTCTATAAGGGCACGGATATTTACCGCAATTGCAGACGCGCGCTTGCCACATTGACGGATTCCGATGTGCATGAGAACGCCATCATGTTTACCCTGAATGAAAAGGGACAGGGCGAGCAGAGCCTTCTGACCGCACTGCTGCATCCCGATGTCAGTGTGACCGGGTTCGTTTCCGATGAGGAGACTCTCATGCTGGCCTCATCGGTCCCCGGAAAGCCGGACAATCTTAAATTTGAACTGAAGAGATGAAGGAAACGCTGATCATAGGTGCCGGACTTGGCGGTCTTTTCACTGGTGCGCTGCTTTCAAGGCAGGGCGTCAGGGTCAAGGTGCTTGAAAAGAACCGCACCATTGGCGGCGGGCTGCAGAACTTTGTGCGCGGCGGCGAAATGTATGAGACAGGCATGCACGTGGCGGGCGGTTTCGCTCCCGGTGACTCTCTGTACCGCATCTGCAACTATCTTGGCATCATGGACAATCTGGACATAGTGCAGTCCGATGCGGTTGCAAGCGTGACTTTTGCCGACACCGGCCGCACATATAACCTGCCTGCCGGACGTGACGCGTTCGTGGAATATCTCTCAGGCCTGTTTCCTGAAGAAAAGGACAGTCTGGAACGCTACATGGAGGCCATAGTGCGCCTGTCACATGAAGAGAACCTGTTCTATCTGGAAAGCGGTTACCGCGAACATACCGATGAGTTCCTGATGCCGGCAGACCGGTTCATAGCGAAATATGTTTCCAACCCCGAACTGCAGGCACTGCTTGCCTTTGTAAATCCGCTGTATGCCGGTGTTCCGGGACATTCTCCTGCGTACCTGCATGTCATGACGTCTGTGCTGTTCATTGAAAGCCCGTGCCGTTTCGGCAGCGGTTCGTCACGTCTGGCCGCTGAACTTGAACGTGTCATAGAGCAGGGCGGAGGTCAGGTCCTGACAGGCTGTGAGGTGGCAAAGGTCACTGTTCGTGACATGCGTGTGACAAGTGTAACAGATACCAAGGGCCGCGAATATACGGCTGACACCTTTGTATCGGACATACATCCGCAGTCACTGCTGGAGCGTCTTGACGGAAAGGCCTTCACGACCGGATATTCAAGCCGGCTTATGAGCATACCTGACACGGCATCGGCCTTCAAGGTGTTCATCAGACTGAAGCCGGGTGCAATTGAAAATCCGGGCTGTCCTGTTTCTGTTACAGACAGCTTTGCAAATGTCTGGAAACGTGACGGAGAGTGGCCGCATACAGTCAACTGCTTCATGTCCGGTTCACACATGACGGTGTTCTGTCTGATGGATTTCAGTGAGGTCCGTAAGTGGGAGAACACGCGCACCGGTCATCGCGGTGCAGAATATGAGGCCTGGAAGAAGGAACGTACGGACAGGGTGCTTGACCTTGTGGAGAAGCGTTTCCCCGGAATAAGGGACAAGTCCGATGATATATTTGCCGCCAGTCCGCTTACTTTCCGTGACTGGTACGGCACGAAAAATGCGGGCGCATACGGCTATTTCAAGGACTGTGAGAACCTGATGCTTTCACAGGTGCCGGTACGCACAAAGGTAGGCAATCTGTTTCTTACAGGCCAGAACGTGAACATGCACGGCATAGGAGGCGTGCCCATGACGGCCATTGAGACAGCCTGTGCGGTGTTGGGGAATGACTTTATACTGAATGATATAAAACAAACAAAATAAACAAGTTATGAATTTCAAACTGAAACTGATTTATCCAAAGTGGCAGAAACTGAAAGGGCAGACTACCTTCAACCTTCCGCCTCACGGACCTGTTGCCTTTGCAGCCACACTTCCCGACTGGGTTGACGTGTCATTTACCGATGAGAACGTCGAGGCCATTGACTTTGATGAGGAGTGTGACGGCGTTGCACTGTCAATGATGCTCTCAACCCAGGTCAAACGCGGCTGGGAGATTGCTGACGAATACCACAAGCGCGGCAAGCTGGTCTTTGCCGGCGGCATTTCGACCATGCTCCATGCCGAGGAGATGGTGAACCACGTGGACAGCGTGTTCCTTGGCGAGTCCGAGGGCCGCATGGAGCAGGTCATGCTTGACTGGACCCGCGGCGAACTGAAGAAACTGTACAATTTCATGGGCAACATGCCTCCAATCGAGTCTGTAGGCCCGTGCCGCCGTGACCTTTACAAGCGCGAACTGTACAACCACAAGGGTGTGCAGATGGTGGACCTTTTCCACGCCAGCCGCGGATGCCGTTTCAGCTGCTATCCATGCGCCGTCTCCTACCTTGGAGGACGCTGTTTCCGTCCGCGTCCGATAGACAAGGTGGTCGAGGACATGGCAGGCATAGAGAACAACCGCCTGTTCATTGTTGACAATTCGCTAGCACAGAACAAGGAGTGGGAGAAGGAACTGTTCCGCGCCATTGCTCCGCTCAAGAAGAAATGGATAAGCCATACCATTGAGGACGATCCCGAGGTGCTGGATCTGGCTGCAAAGGCCGGCGCATGGTATGTTTATCAGGCTGTCTATGACACATCGGACTACATTAAGGAGCGTGTCAAGCGCTATCACGACTATGGAATCGGGGTTGAGGGAACCATTCTTCTGGGTCTTGACAACCAGACGGTCGATGACTGCAAGCGACTGATTGACTTCCTGGGCGAAATTGACCTTGACCTGGCCGAATTCACCGTGCTGACTCCGTTCCCGCACACCAAGGTCTATGACGACCTGCTGCGCCAGGGCCGCATATTTGATTTTGACTGGAACCATTACAATGCCGGTCAGGTCGTGTTCCAGCCCAAGAAGATGACGCCCGATGAACTGCAGGACGTTTACGAATACGCATGGAAGAGCTTCTACAGGGATGAGAGCCAGGAGCAGAAGATGTTCCGCCTGTTCTGCAACGTGGCTCTGCGTGAAATGGAGGAGGGCACATACCGCCCGCGTGACAGAAAGCTTGCAAACAAGTCTTTCGGAAAGGATGTAGTAAGAAATATCAAGAAGAGCTGAAAATGAAAGTATCACCGGACTATTATGATGAGATATTCAGTTTCAGGGGCGAATGGGACATGCCTTCGACCTGCGGACTGAAGATACGCTGCTGCAGCGGCAGGACCTGTGTCATTGTTACAGAACTGTACCAGGACAACCCGGGCACGTCCGTTACATACGCAGGAAAAAAACTGGCGGAACAGATATGTGAGGCCAAGGGGCTTGACATCAATGAAATAGTATATCTGGAATGTAATCCGGACACAAACTCCAAACTGTCATTCTATGATGAGGAGTTCTTCCAGGTTGACTTTGGTGCTGATCCTGCCCACCGTTACCGTCAGCTGGACCGCAATGAAGTGATGGATCTTGTCGGCAGGTGATGCTGAAGGTACTTGCGCTGCTGGTAAGCCTGACAGTCTCGGCGCCATGGGCTGGAGAGGACAGTCGGGCAAAGGATGTGCTTCTGACTCCGTATCTGTGTGAAGACAGTCAGAATGCGCCTACGGTTATTGTATGTCCGGGTGGCAGCTACCACTGGCTGGACGTGAAAGGTGAGGGCATTGAGGTGTCCGAATGGCTGCAGCGGAATGGAGTCAACGCATTTCTGCTCCAGTACAGGACCGCAGGTTTTGCATCGTATTTCTGGCATTACCGTTATGTGGCCCGCGGACACCGTCATCCGGACATGATATGTGACATTCAGCGCACCATACGTCTGATCAGGGAAAATGCCAGTGAATACGGAATAGATGCGGACAGGCTTGGTGTGCTTGGCTTTTCGGCCGGTGGACATCTGGCGTTGTCATCGGCCTGTTTCTCTGATACGGACTATACAGATCTGAAGGCAGGCCCGTCACAGGTGTCACTGAGGCCCGATTTTGTGGGCGCCATCTACCCGGTCGTTACCATGACCGAAGATTTTGCACACAAACGTTCCCGCCGCGGACTGCTGGGTGAATGGGGTAAATACAGTGACAGAAAGCGGAAGGCGCTTTCTATTGAGCGGAATATTCCGCAGGACTGTCCGCCTGTATTTCTTGTAAATTGTCTTGATGATCCTGTTGTGGACTGGCAGAATTCTGTAATTTTGGACGAGGCGCTGACTGTAGCCGGCATTTCACACGAATATCACCAGTATGAAACGGGCCGTCACGGATTTGGCGTGAGTGAGATTTACGGTTCTAAGGAATGCCGGAAATGGAAGTATGAATTTCTGAGATGGCTGGGAGAATTGAAATGAAAATGACTGAAGATATAGAATTTGAAAGTCCTGAAAAGATAAAGGAGTTCCAGGAAGAACTGCTGCAGAAGCACCTTGTTTATCTGCAGAAGAAGTCACCTTATTACAGGAGGCTGTTTTCCAGTTACGGGATAAACATTGAAAAGATAAGGCATCTGGAGGACCTGACAAGGATTCCGTTCACGGAGAAGAAGGACCTGCAGCTGTACAATGACGATTTCTGCTGTGTTCCAAAGAAGAAAATCGTTGACTACATAACCACATCGGGCACTCTTGGTGACCCTGTGCTGTTCGGATGCACGGAAAAGGACCTGCGCCGGCTGGCATACAACGAAAAGAAGTCTTTCATGTGTGCGGGTCTTGCTCAGGACAGCGTGGTGCAGCTCATGACTACTTTGGACAAGCGGTTCATGGCAGGCATGGCATATTTCCTGGGACTCAGGGAGATGGGTGCGGGTGTGATACGAGTTGGCAACGGCATCCCTGAACTTCAGTGGGACACCATACGCCGTTTCAAGCCCGATGCAATCATGTGCGTGCCATCATTCATCCTGAAACTGATAGATTACGCCGAAGCGCATGGTATTGACTACCGCAGCAGCAGTATTCGCAGAATTATCGGAATTGGAGAAGGACTGCGTGAGCAGAATTTCGACCTTAATCTGCTTGGTCGCCAGATTCATGAGCGCTGGCCCGAGGTCCAGCTGTTTGCCACATATTCGTCAACTGAAATGGGAGCCACTTTCAGCGAATGCGAATACGGGATGGGCGGTCACGTGCATCCGGAACTGATTATTGTCGAGATAATTGGTGATGACGGAATGCCTGTTGCTGACGGTCAGCCGGGTGAAGTCGTGGTGACAACACTTGGTGTCGAGGGCATGCCGCTGCTAAGGTTCCGCACGGGTGACATAGCCTGCAAGCATGTGGAACAGTGCCGCTGCGGACGCTGGTCCTACCGCCTGTCACCGCTGCTTGGACGCAAGAACAATATGATCAAACTCAAGGGAACGACACTGTATCCGCCTGCAATATATGATGTGCTGGACAATACTGACTATGTTGAGAATTATGTGGTCATTGTCCGCAACAGTGCTGCCGGCACTGATGACGTTCTGGTTCAGGTGGGCCTGAAGAAGGAACAGGACTTTGACGTTGTCAAGTTTCTCAAGGACAGTTTCCGTTCCCGCATCCGCGTTGCACCGGAAATTGAAATCTGTCCGGTAAAGGAAATTGCAGCGGTCAATTTTCCGCCAACAGGACGCAAACCTGTCAAATTCATAGACCAGCGCAAGTAAGCTTATGACTGACGAATCCCGTTTTGATGACATACGTCCGTACCGTGACGATGAGATAAATGCCGCCATGCAACGCATTGCACAGCATCAGTCCTTCCCGTTTCTGGCATCGTTCATTTATCCGGACCTAAGTGTGGAGCAGGCACGTGAGAAAGTGTGTTCGTTCAACAGCATATTTGACTACCAGTACGGAGCCATGGCACCTATGAACCGTCAGATAATTGACGGAACCATATCGGACTTCACGATTGGCGGTGTTGAGAAACTGGATCCGTCAAAACGCTATCTGTATGTGAGCAATCACAGGGACATTGTGCTGGACTCATGTCTGCTGTATTACGCACTGTACTGGCACGGCCATGAAACGGGTGAAATCACTTTCGGTTCGAATCTCATGCAGGGACAGCTGCTTGTTGACATTGGCAAAAGCAACAAGATGTTCCGCGTGGAGCGCGGCGGTACGCCCCGTGAAATGTATGCCAGTTCTGTGCACCTGTCAGAATATATAAGGTATGCGCTGACTGAAAAGCGGCAGTCCGTCTGGATTGCCCAGCGCAACGGTCGCACCAAGGACGGCATTGACCGCACAGATGTCGGTGAAATCAAGATGTTCTCAATGAGCGGCCCCAAAGACCGTGTCGATAATCTTGCCCAGCTCAGCATTGTTCCGGTATCGGTCTCATACGAATGGGAGTCATGTGACATTCTCAAGGCGCTGGAACTGTACGCCACAAGGGACGGACAGCCGTACGTCAAGAAACAGGGTGAGGACCTGAACAGCATACTGACAGGAATAAGTCAGGACAAGGGCAGGGTGCATTTCCAGATATGTGACCCAATTACGCGCGCAGACCTTGAATCCAAGTCCGATGAACCCGGTGCGCAGTTCTACCGCAGCGTGGCCGCTCTCATTGACAGCCGTATCTGCAGCGCCTACCGCCTGTTCCCGAATGCATATATTGCCCATGACCTGAAAAACGGAACCCGTTCAGACCGATATACGCAGCTGGAATATGACGCATTTGTGAAACACATGGCAGAACTGGACAGATACAGCCCCGATCCGCTTCTCAAGGACATATTTCTTGGAATATACTGCAATCCTATAGACAATAACATAATTTAATATTTCCCTGTTGAAAACAATTGCGCCGCAGGGGTATCACGGATTTCAAAAAGTTGTACCTTTGCGGCATGTTTAGAAAAGGAGATATTATGACTTGTTCAACCAAGCAAAAACATACTGGCGGAGGCAGTGTCTGCATCCGCATTGTTTTGTAAAGGGGGGAATGTGTAAGCCATATTCTCCCTTTTTCTTTTTTGTATGACAATACAGTTTTGAAACAATATTTAGAATGGAACCGTTGAATCATGAGTGTGGTATGGTAATGATAAGGCTTCTCAAGCCCATGTCATATTACCGCAAGAAGTATGGTGATTTCCAGTATGGTCTGGGTCGTCTCTATCTGATGATGGAGAAGCAGAAGAACCGCGGACAGGAAGGTGCCGGCATAGCCTGCGTCAAGCTTAAGGCCAATCCCGGTGAGGATTACATGTTCAGAGACCGTGCTCTGGGCTCCGGTGCCATATCGGAAATGTTCGACAAGATCCAGGCCGAGATAGGCCAGTGCACAAAGGAACAGCTTGCAGATAACAACTGGCTGTGCAAGAACCTGCCGTTCATAGGTGACCTGTATCTGGGACATCTGCGTTACTCGTCAGGCGGCACCAAGAGCATTCAGGAAGTGCATCCGCTTCTGCGCCGCAACAACTGGAGGGCCAAGAACCTGGCCATCTGCGGCAACTTTACAATAACCAACAATGATGAGGTGTTCAAGGAAATCGTCTCCAAGGGACAGCATCCGCGTGACAATGCATCGACCTATTTCATGCTGGAACAGATGGGACACCGTCTGGACCGTGAAGTGGAGCGCGTCTTCCACATTGCCGAGGACAAGGGCCTGCAGGGACTGGACATCACCCAGTACATTGAGGACCACATGGACATTGCCAACGTCATGCGCACATCGGCCCCAATCTGGGACGGCGGTTATGTTGTGGGCGGAATTACCGGCAGCGGAGAATCATACGTGATACGTGACCCGTGGGGCATACGCACCGCATTCTGGTATGCCGATGATGAAGTGATTGTGACTGCATCGGAACGTGCCGCCATCCAGACAGCAATGAACGTTACATCGGACAAGGTCAACGAACTGCAGCCCGGTCAGGCACTTTGCATAAACAAGAAGGGAAAATACAAGCTTGAACAGATAATAGAACAGAAGGCCAACCTGTCATGTTCATTCGAACGCGTGTATTTCAGCCGCGGCAATGACATAGACATCTACCGTGAACGCAAGGAACTGGGACGCCAGCTGGTGCAGCCGGTTCTTGATGCCGTTGAGGGTGATCTGGACCATTCCGTATTTTCATTCATCCCCAATACGGCCGAGGTCGCTTCATTCGGTCTGGTCCAGGGCTTTGAGGAATATCTGAACAGGGAAAAGATGCAGCAGATAAAGGCTCTGGGACCAAATCCAAGTGATGCCGATCTGGAAAGGATACTGTCCCGCCGTGTCCGCAACGAGAAGGTGGCGTGGAAGGACATCAAACTGCGTACGTTCATCACGGCCGGTGACAGCCGTAACGCTCTTGCCGCCCATGTGTATGACATTACATACGGAACCATAGAAAAGGGTGTTGACAATCTGGTTGTCATTGACGACAGCATTGTACGCGGCACCACACTGCGCGAACAGATTCTGCGCATTCTGGACCGTCTGGAACCAAAGCGCATTGTCATTGTCAGCTCATCGCCCCAGGTGCGCTACCCGGACTATTACGGAATTGACATGTCAAGCATGGACCACTTTATTGCCTTCAAGGCTGCCATGGCTCTTCTTGAAGAACGCGGAATGTGGAATGTGGTTACTGACGTTTACTGCAAGTGCCGTGAACAGCTGACCAAGCCTGCCGCAGAACGCGTAAACTGCGTCAAGGAGATTTACGCTCCTTTCACGGTCGATGAGATTTCAGACAAGATACGTGAACTCCTGACTCCGGCTGACTGCAAGGCCCAGGTCAAGATTGTCTATCAGACACTTGACGGACTGCACAAGGCTTGTCCCAACCATCTTGGAGACTGGTATTTCAGCGGCGATTTCCCGACTCCCGGCGGAACACTGCTTGTGAACAAGGCATTCATTGACTATTACGAAAAATACAACAAATAATGACGGTATCACTGATTTTGGCCGACGGCACCTGCTTCAAGGGTGAATCATTCGGCTTCCAGCAGCCTGTCAGCGGCGAACTTGTGTTCAACACCGCAATGACCGGCTATCCCGAACTGCTTACTGATCCCGCATCACGCGGACAGTTGCTGGTAATGACCTATCCCGTTATCGGAAACTACGGCATTCAGCCAATTGAGTCCGATGAATTCGGACTTCCGACAAACGCCGAGAGCTTTCATGCTCAGGCAAGAGCACTGATTGTCAGCGACTACAGTGATTTCTACAGCCATTGGAACGCTAAGGAGTCCCTTGAGGACTGGATGAAGCGTGAAAAGGTTGCCGGCATTTGTGGCGTTGACACCCGCGAACTTACAAAGCACATTCGCCAGCACGGCAGCATGACTGCAAAGATCATGTTAGAGGGCAAGAACAAGCCTGAAGAGTATTCATATACCAACATGCTTCCGGAAGTCTCATGCAAGGAGCCTGTCACGTACAATGAGGGAGCATCAAAGAAGGTGGTTCTTGTTGACTGCGGTGTCAAGGCCGGCATGATACGCTGCCTTCTGAATGAAGACCTTGAAGTGGTACGCGTCCCCTGGAACTATGACTATTCCAAGATGAAGTTTGACGGACTTGTCATATCGGACGGTCCTGGCAATCCCAGCTACTGCAGTGAGGTTGTGACAAAACTCCAGAAATTCATGGCAAAGTCCGATACTCCGGTCCTTGGCGTAGGCATGGGCTGCCTGCTGCTGGGTCTTGCAGGCGGCATGGACACATACAGGCTCAAGTTCGGTCACCACACCCATAACCAGCCGGTCAGGCTGGAGGGCACAGACCGCTGCTTCATTACCACACAGAACCACAACTATGCAATACGTGAGGAATCTGTGGTCGGTCAGTGGAAGGTATATCTCAAGAACCTGAATGACGGATCGGTTGAGGGAATCTACAACACGCGCAAGCCGTTTGTGGGCGTCATGTTCCATTCCGAGTCCGACAGCATTCCTACAGATACCGAGTTCATTTATTCAGATTTCATTTCAAAACTCTAACACCGCGGAATTATGGCAATGAAGAAATACAAGAAAGTACTGCTGCTTGGTTCAGGCGCACTTAAGATTGGTGAAGCCGGTGAGTTTGACTATTCAGGATCACAGGCGCTGAAAGCCCTTAAGGAAGAGAATATTGAAACCATTCTGATCAATCCGAACATTGCAACCGTCCAGACCAGTGAGGGCGTTGCGGACAAGGTATATTTCTATCCGGTAACCCCGTTCTTTGTAGAGAAGGTCATTGCAAAGGAACGTCCCGATGCAATCCTGCTGGCTTTTGGCGGTCAGACCGCACTGAACTGCGGTGTGGCTCTGTATCAGAACGGCGTTCTTGACAAGTATAAGGTCAAGGTTCTGGGTACACAGGTCAAGGCCATCATGGACACTGAAGACCGTGAGCTCTTCATTGAACGCCTTGATGAGATTGGCGTACAGACAATAAAGAGCCATGCTGTCGAGACCATGGAGGATGCCCGCGCAGCCGCTCTGGAACTTGGTTATCCCGTCATCATCCGTTCCGCATACGCACTTGGCGGACTTGGATCAGGTTTCTGTGACAATGAGGAGGAACTGAACAGGCTGGCTGAAAAGTCATTCTCGTTCTCACCCCAGATTCTTGTCGAGAAGAGCCTGAAGGGCTGGAAGGAAATAGAGTTCGAATGTGTAAACGACAAGAGCGGCAACTCAATCATTGTCTGCTCAATGGAGAACTTCGACCCGCTGGGCATACATACCGGTGAAAGTATAGTCGTAGCTCCCACACAGACCCTTACACAGCACGAGGTCCAGAAACTTGAAGAGATAACCATCCGCATTGCCCGTCACGTTGGCATTGTAGGTGAGTGCAACATCCAGTTCGCATTTGACCCCCAGTCCGAGGAATACCGCGTGATTGAGGTCAACGCCCGCCTTAGCCGTTCATCGGCCCTGGCATCGAAGGCTACCGGCTATCCTCTGGCATTCGTTGCCTGCAAACTGGGTCTGGGCTACAACCTGTATGAACTGACAAACTCCATAACAAAGTCCACCACCAACTTCTTTGAACCGTCTGTTGACTATGTGGTAGCCAAGATTCCGCGCTGGGACCTTTCCAAGTTCCATGGCGTTGACCGCGAGATAGGTTCAAGCATGAAGTCCGTAGGTGAGGTCATGTCAATTGGCCGCAGCTTTGAAGAGGTTATCCAGAAGGGTATCCGCATGATAGGCCAGGGCATGCACGGATTCGTCGAGAATAAGAGCGTGAAGTTCGCTGACCTTGACAAGGCACTGAAGGAGCCTACCGACAAGCGTCTGTTTGCCATCAGCCAGGCTTTCCAGGAAGGTTACAGCATAGACCGCGTCTGGGAACTGACCAAGATTGACAAGTGGTTCCTGAACCGTCTTATGGGTATTTATAAGGTGTCACAGGAACTGCATAAGGTCAAGGGCATTGACAAGCTGCCGGAGGACCTGCTGCGCAAGGCTAAGAAGATGGGCTTCTCGGACTTCCAGATTTCACGTGCGCTTGGTATGGAGAAGGTTCAGGGCTCGCAGGCCGGCCAGCTGGCAGTCAGGGCTCTGCGCAAGAAGCTGGGCATCATGCCTTTCGTCAAGCAGATTGATACTCTTGGCGGCGAATATCAGGCAAAGGCCAACTACCTGTACCTGACATACAACGGCTGTGCTCATGACATTGAATTCTTTGATGACAAAAAGTCCATCATCGTAATAGGTTCAGGCGCATATAGAATAGGTTCTTCAGTCGAATTTGACTGGTGCGGCGTCCAGGCCCTGAACACCATCCGCAAGGAGGGCTACCGCAACATCATGATCAACTGCAACCCTGAGACGGTAAGTACAGACTACGACGTGACCGACCGCCTGTTCTTTGACGAACTGACATTCGAACGTGTCATGGATGTCATCGAACTTGAGAATCCTTACGGTGTGATTGTATCGACCGGCGGACAGATTCCCAACAACCTGGCCATGAAGCTCGATGCAATGAACGTTCCTATCTTAGGTACCAGCGCAAAGGACATTGACAATGCTGAAGACCGTGAAAAGTTCTCAGCCATGCTTGACCGCATAGGAGTTGACCAGCCCGAATGGAGCGAACTGACTTCAATGAAGGAGATTGGCAAGTTCATTGACCGCGTGGGATTCCCTGTTCTGGTGCGTCCTTCATACGTGCTGTCAGGCGCTGCCATGAACGTATGCAGCAATCAGGATGAACTGGAGCGTTTCCTGCAGCTTGCTGCCGATGTCTCCAAGGAACATCCGGTAGTAGTCAGCCGTTTCATTGAAAACGCAAAGGAGGTGGAGATGGATGCCGTTGCCAAAGACGGTGAAATAATAGCATACGCAATCAGTGAGCACATTGAATTTGCCGGCGTTCACTCAGGTGATGCCACTATCCAGTTCCCGCCCCAGAAGCTGTATGTTGAGACAGTGAAGCGCATCAAGCGCATAAGCCGTCAGATTGCCAAGGAACTGCACATAAGCGGTCCTTTCAACATCCAGTACCTGGCACGTGAGAACGACATCAAGGTGATTGAGTGCAACCTGCGCGCATCACGTTCGTTCCCGTTCGTGAGCAAGGTGCTCAAGATCAACCTTATTGAGATTGCAACCAAGATCATGCTGGGCATTCCCGTAAGCGCACCTGAAAAGAGCCTGTTTGACATTGACTACGTGGGTATCAAGGCATCACAGTTCTCATTCAACCGTCTGCAGAAGGCCGATCCCGTATTGGGCGTAGATATGGCTTCTACCGGCGAGGTAGGCTGCCTGGGTGATGACCAGCGCTATGCAATTCTTGAGTCCATGCTGTCTGTCGGACATCGCATTCCCAAGAAGAACATTCTGCTGTCAACCGGTACCGCAAAGCAGAAGGCCGCCATGCTTGATGCTGCCAAGATGCTTCAGGAACATGGCTACAATATCTATGCTACCGGCGGAACATCAAAATATCTGGCAGAGAACGGCATTCAGAACACACGCGTGTTCTGGCCCAGTGAGGAAGGCCAGAAGCCGCAGGCGCTTGACATGCTGCATGGCAAGCAGATTGACATGGTGGTCAACATCCCCAAGGATCTGACACAGCACGAACTGACCAACGGATACAAGATACGCCGTGCCGCAATAGATTTGAACATTCCGCTCATTACCAACGCACGTCTTGCAAGTTCGTTCATCAACGCGTTCTGCACCGTTGACGTTGATGACATTCCAATCAAGAGCTGGGACGGATTCAAATAAGTGCGGCTTGTTCAGATCCTGGAATCTGTTTTATAAGAGAGGTGACTCCGTTCCGGGTCACCTCTCTATTTGTAGGCATTCTTTGGTTCAGTTGTTGCCAATATTGCAACCATATTGCCTGTAGATTCGATTATGTGCATTATTGGCAGGCAATACGCATCCGTAATCAACTGATAGGATTTTCCGGTAAGCCCATCCTTCCCGAATCTCCAATTGATAGGGGTAGAAAAAAGCCATCCTCCGCTGTAAGAGGATGGCTTTAAAATGCCCGATGTATATCTTTTCAGCGCATTGAAACTGGGAAAAGTTTCAGATAAAGGTACTGTTTGAATCAATAATATATGTATTCGAATCTTGCAACAGTGGCTCTTGACTCGTCACCGTTATATATGGTGACAATCTCAGTGGGGTTGCCCTTCGAATCGTAGGTGTTCCTGTACTCAATGATATTATCCTGGTTGTATCCGTCCGAATATGTTTCCTTCTCCTGAATAAGGAAACCGTTGGAATCGTAGGTGTTTTTGGTCGAGCGGAAGTTATGGTTCTCATACCTTTTATCATTGTCATAATAGACGCTTTGGTACTCCTCTGACCATGAGTCCAGAAGCATATAGTCTCCGAACTTCTTGTAATTGTAGGTACGATATGTATAGGAACCGTCAATCCACTCTCCTTTTTCATTGTACTCCCTGTAGTCGAATCCCTCGTGGTAGACCGAGAACATACCGTTGTCCATATATTCGATGGGTCCCATGAACATTTGGACTCCATCGGCAGTCTTATAGACATACTTGTCTTTTAGAGCCATGACTCCCATTACATAGGTTTCCCCATCATATTCATCAGTGAATCTGACAGAATCTCCGTCAATCCGGATAAGTGTCACATCTTCTTTTCCTTCTTCATATTCGTTCGTCACCTTTGAAATGCCGTTCACCAGGCCTGACTCCATAACATGGAAAGGCTGCATGGGCAGGTAGTATCCCAGGTTGTCGTATTCATAGGTTTCCTTGCTGACGAAGTCGCTATAGGGGGTCTTGAATGATTTGGACACCAATATTCCCGCAGAATTGTATTCATATTCCGTCACATCGGGGTTGTCATTCCAAAAGTACGTTTCGGACAGAATGTTGCCATCCTTGTTGAACTCCACAACAGCGTCAGGTGTCTCACTGCCATCGTAATACGTCTTGACAGTCTTGACATTGCCAAGAATATGGTAACGGGTCAGGGCATTGGACTCCCAGTAGTTTGAAGGCTTCTTGCCGCCATCTCCATCTTCCTCGTCATTGTCTTTGTTGCATGACACACAGAAAAGGCATGGCGCTGCCATTGCCAACATCCACAGCATAATGTTCTTTTTCATAAATTGAATGTAATAAAGTTTTGATTGATAAATGGTCCGGTCTGAATTGTACGGCAAATATAATAAGTATCTGTTATGAAATGATAAATTATAAAAAAATGATTAACAGGGACCCTACAGGCAATCCGGGTGCAAGTTTGTCATATCCAAAGCGTGGCAACCTATGTTGTGCACGTTTTTTTGTATGTTTGTATGTCCAACATAATCACAGAATGAGAACTATTGCAAAATTGACGGTAATTTGTGCAGCCATGGCGCTGACAGCATGCGGAAACGGTATGGAAAAGGAAATAGACGCTCTTTATGGGAAAATGTCACAGCCCGAGCGCATAGCGCAGCTGTGCAGCATGTACATGGATGACCTGTTTGATTCCGACGGCCGCCTGGATGAAGAGGCATGCCGCAGGCTTATTCCCAACGGAATTGGACATTTCTCGCAGTACGCCAGCCAGAAGCCGCTCCAGGCCGATGTGCTGCGCGACCGTGTTGCGGCAGTCCAGAAATGGCTTATGGACAATACTCCGAACGGCATACCGGCCCTTTTCCATGAGGAGGTGCTGTCAGGCATCAATACGCTTGACGCCACGGTCTATCCGCAGCAGATAGGTCAGGCAGGTTCATTCAATACGGAACTGGCTGAACTCAAGACAAGGCAGACCGGTCAGGGCATGCGCAGAATGGGCGGAATCCTGTCCCTGTCACCTATGGTCGATGTGTGCCGCACGCCCAGTTTCAACCGTCTGGAAGAGTCATACGGTGAGGACGGCTATCTGTCAGCTGCCATGGGAACGGCTTTTGTGAAAGGCCTGCAGCAGGGAGATCTGAAGAAAGGAGTAGGGGCATGCTCAAAGCATTATCTTGGATATGGTGGCGGTGGTGATGCCGATGAAAAGGAACTGATGGAGGAAATCCTGCTGCCGCATGAGACTATGATACGTCTGGCTGGCAGTAAGGCACTGATGCCCGGCTACCATAGCGTTCATGGAATTAACTGCGTTGGCAACAAGGAGATACTGACCGATATACTGCGCGGATACCTGGGCTTTGACGGAATGGTGGTAAGCGACTACACCGCAGTGGGACAGCTGCCGGAAAAAGGTGCCGCACAGAAAGCTGCCGCCGCTATAAATGCCGGCAATGACGTGGATTTCCCGACAGGAGACAATTACAAGATGCTGGCTCAGGCTCTGGAGAAAGGACTTGTTGGG